>JAUNIH010000017.1 GCA_030523555.1 Erysipelotrichaceae bacterium | reverse complement strand
TCGCAGAAATCTTCCCGGTTCATAATTTGTCTTAATTAAGTTGGTAGATAATCTAAATATTTATAATGGGATTATGAAACACATAAGCAGAGATAGTGTCTATAATACTCTTTCCAAAGATAACCCTCCAGCCGATTATATAGAAGATGGTGAAATCTTTGAAGTAGAAACAGAACTCAATGGTGGAACATGGTTAAATTCCATAGATGATTTATGGGATCCATCCAAATCAAAAGGACCAAATCTCTGCACAGTAATTGGTGTAAAGAATGCAGTGCCTGGAGATACCCTGGCCGTAGAAATAATCGATATTGTACCAGATAAACTGGGATATACCGGTTTTGCCGGATGGAGATCAAAACTGTCTCAGGATATCTATCCCAATGACTGGGATGTGGTTACCAAAACAGTAAAAATAAACAAAGACTTTATCGAATGGTCAGACAATCTTAAACTGCCAGTAATTCCAATGATTGGAACAATCGGTACAGCACCTTCTGGAAACCCTGAAACAAACTATTACGCCTGGCATAACGGCGGCAATATGGATGTTCAGGAGATTACTACAGGTACAACCATTTATCTTCCGATTTCGGTTAGGGATGCTTTGTTACATGTGGGAGACTGTCACGCCATTATGGGAGATGGTGAAATACCTCATGGTGGAGGCATTGAATGTAAAGCCACATGTACGCTTAAAGTAAATATCATCAAAGGCTATAAGGGTCACAAATGGATCAGACTTGAAAATAAAGACTACATCATGACCATTGCCAATAATGACCGTATGAAAGATTCATTTACAGAAGCCTGTCATGAACTCATTGACTGGATGGTCGATGATTACGGTTTTACCCCTCAGGAAGCTTTCTTATTATTAGGCCAGGTTTTAGAGGCAAGATGTACAATGACACATGGTGATCCAAACCGTTTCTCTCCCTATATCTGCAAGATCAGAAAAAAATATCTCATCCCGGATGATAAAGCCGTATGGAAAAAATAACAGCGTATTACTACGCTGTTTTATAAACTGATCGTTCCATCCATTGCCTTCATATCAGAAAGTAACGGTTTAACTTTTTCAATAAAGTTATCTACCTGAGAAGAAGATCTTCCTGTATAATCCTTAGGATTAAGAATCTTTTCCAGTTCTTCCTTATTGAGTCCAAGTTTTTCATTCTGCGATAAAAGATCAAGAAGATTATTAGCTCTTCCCTGTTTAATCTCTTCATTGGCCTCAACAGAACACTGTCTTATTATTTCATGTACATCCTGTCTGTCCTGTCCTTTTTTAACAGCTTCCATCATGATGTTTTCCGTAGCGATAAAAGGCATATATTCAGACGTAAACTTTTCAACGATCTTTTCGTTTACGACCATACCATCCGTCACGTTATAACAGAGTTTAAGTACAGAATCAGCACAAAGGAAAGCTTCCGGCATGGATATTCTTCTGTTAGCTGAATCATCCAAAGATCTTTCTAGCCACTGCACACTCGCGGTCATTGCCGGATTAAGCGCATCAGAAATCAAGTATCTGGATAATGAACATATTCTTTCAGAACGCATCGGATTGCGTTTATAGGCCATCGCAGAAGATCCAATCTGACTTTTTTCAAACGGTTCTTCTATCTGGTGATCATGCTGAAGAAGTCTGATATCCTGAGCCATACGATAGGCACTCTGTCCGATTGAAGATAAGACGTTGATAATTCTTGAATCAAGTTTTCTTGGATAGGTCTGACCGGCCACGATGAAACATTCTTCAAAGCCAAAATCAGCAGCTATCATTCGATTCATTTCATCAATCTTATTTTCATCACCTTCAAAAAGATCCATGAACGAAGCTTCAGTACCTGTTGTACCTCTGCATCCCAAGAATTTAAGATGACTTAAGATATCATCAAGTTCTTCAATATCAAATAGAAAATCCTGAGCCCATAATGTTGCCCTTTTACCGACAGTCACTAACTGAGCAGGCTGGAAATGAGTATAACCTAAAGTTGGCAGATCTTTATATTTATCCGCAAAATTACACAGATTATTTAAGACATTCAGAAGTTCATTTCTGATAAACTTCAATCCATCTCTATAAATGATGATATCCGCATTATCTGTAACATAACATGATGTAGCACCCAAATGAATAATTCCTGCAGCATCAGGTGCTACCTGTCCATAGGCATAGACATGAGCCATGACATCGTGTCTTACTTCTTTTTCTCTTTTTGATACAACATCATAATCAATATCATAAATATGTTCTTCAAGTTCTTTAACCTGATCTATACTTACAGGTAAACCGAGTTTATTTTGAGCTTTAGCCAGAGATACCCAGAGTTTGCGCCATGTCTGAAACCTTGTATCCATAGAAAAGAGCTTCAGCATATATTCTGAAGCGTAACGCGATGAAAGTGGTGATTCGTACTTGTCTTTCATATGTCTCCTATAGATCAACCGTGACGATCATATTTTCTCTTTCGGCACCGGTTCCGATTAACGCAACCTTTGTTCCGGTATATTCTTCGATATAACGAATATATTTTTTTGCTGCCTCTGGCAGTTCTTCAAAGGTCTTACATTTGGAGATATCCCCGAAATTGCCTTCAAATTCTTCATATACCGGTTTGGCATCTCTTAAGAATTCCTCATTGGTAGAGAAGTCTTTGGTAATTTTTCCATTAACATCATATGCCACACAGACTTTGATCTTATCAAGTTTACCTATTGTATCAAGATGATTGAGATTTAAATAATTGACACCATTGATCATACATGAATATTTAACGGTCAACAGATCCAACCATCCGCATCTTCTAGGTCTTCCTGTTACTGTACCATATTCATGACCTAAATCTCTTATAAGATTACCTGTTTCATCAAAGAGTTCTGATACAAAAGGACCGGCACCGACTCTGGAAGAATAGGCTTTGATAACACCTATAACATCACCAATATCTTTAGCTGATAAACCAGTTCCTGTCAGCATTCCTCCAATAGTAGGATTTGAAGATGTTACATAAGGGTAAGATCCAAAATCAATATCCAGTAAAGAAGCCTGAGCTCCTTCAATAACCATATACTTATCTTCTTCAAGGTATTTATGTAAAAGTGTAACTGTATCCGCTACATAAGGTTTAATAACTTCGGCGTATTTCAGATATGTGCTGTATATTTCTTCAACATCAAACTTCATACCGGTAAGCTTTTCGGCATTATAGATTCTTGATACGAGTTTATTCTTTAAATCATCACGATAGAGATCTTCTACTCTTATTCCGCTTCTTTCATATTTTTCGCAATACGTTGGGCCGATACCGTTTTTGGTTGTACCTATTGGATTGTGTCTTATTGATTCAAGGTATGCGTCCATTGCCTCATGATAAGGGAAAATGATATGCGCCTTATCAGAAATCTTGAGATATTTATCAACATTTATACCGTTTTCTTTCAGCATTTCTATCTCACCGATTAATACTTTAGGATTTAAGACTACACCATTACCGATAACAGCGATTGTATGATTGGATAAAATACCTGAAGGAATAAGCCTCATCGCAAAGCGGTGTCCATTAACCACAATCGAATGGCCGGCATTATTACCGCCTGTTGCACGAACTGAAACTTCCGCTTTCTGAGCCAGATAGTCAGTCGTTCTGCCCTTTCCTTCATCTCCATAGAAACATCCTAAAACACATACAGCTTTTGACATATGAATTACCTCTTAAAAATACCTTATTATTATCTCATATTACATACAAAAAGTGAGCATGAGCTCACTTAATGATATCTAGAATAATGAGATCTGATTGGATTCTTCCATTCCCTTTAAAACACCAAGATCATTGAGTTTTTTAACCAGGGTCTGCGACAGCTGGGTTCTGTCCATCAGGTCCTCTTTGGAAAGGAATTCACCGTTTTTGCGTGCTTCTACAATTGATTCTGCAACGTTTCCTCCAAGACCATCCAGTACCGCAAACGGTGGAATGATTTCGTGGTTGTTGTCAGGATTTACCCTGAACTGTGTCGCTAAAGATCTGTATAAATCGATATTGATGATTCGATAACCTCTAGAAGCCATTTCGTAACAGACTTCAAGACAGTCATGAATATCTCTTTCCTTCTTACTTGCAGGATTTTCACGGGAGTTCATCTTGGACTGGATTTCCTTTACTCTGGCATAGATCGAATCTGCATCCTTCATCATCGTTTCCAGTTCATACGCATCACATCTTAATGTGAAATATGATACATAGTAGTATTCAGGATAATAGACCTTAAACCAGGCAACACGTACCGCCATGATACAGTAGGCAACCGCATGGGCTTTCGGGAACATGTACTTGATCTTCTTGCAGGAATCGATATACCACTGAGGAACCTTGTTTTCTAACATTTCCCCTTCTTCTTCAGGAGTAAGACCCTTGCCCTTACGGACATGTTCCATAATGGAGAAGGCATGAGAAGATTCAAGGTTATAGGAGATTAAAGTGGACATGATATCATCTCGACAGCCGATAACGTTAGAAAGCGGGATACCCTGATGAATCAGTTCCTGAGCGTTACCTCGCCATACATCCGTACCATGAGATAAGCCAGAGATCTGTACAAGATCAGAGAAGACGTGAGGTCTTGTCTCTTCTATCGTGTTTCTGGTGTTTAAAGTACCAAATTCAGGAAGACCGCAGGCACCTGTTTCTTCATGGTAGTTAGGATTTACAATACCCAAAGCGTCTGTTGAATAGAATAAAGACAATACCTTTTCATCATTCATCGGAATGGTTTTGACATCTATTCCTGATACATTCTGGAATAATCTCATAGCCGTCGGATCGACGTGTCCGAGTATATCAAACTTGAGCAGATTATCAGAATAATCATGATATTCAAAATGAGTAGAACGCCATGCGGCATCCTTATCGTTGGCAGGATACTGAATCGGTGTAACATCTTCAATCTTCATATCATCAGGCAGAACAACTATACCTCCGGCATGCTGGCCGGTAGTACGTTTAACCCCTTCGCAACCCGACGCGAGTCTTTGTCTTTGAGCTTTGGACATATTGGTAATATCTTTTTCTTCGCAATACCCTGATACATAACCGAAAGCTGTCTTTTCGGCCACGGTTGATATTGTACCGGCTCTGAAGACATTTTCAGGACCGAATATTTCTCTTGTGAATAAATGTGCCTTAGGCTGATAGTCACCAGAGAAGTTTAAATCGATATCCGGAATCTTATCGCCATGGAAACCAAGGAAAGTTTCAAACGGAATATTCTGCCCTTCACCTCTCATACGGCATCCGCACTCTGGACAGTCCTTTTCTTTTAGGTCATAACCGGAAGCGACATTATCCACCCATTCAATATGATGACACTTTGGACATATATAATGTGGCGCTAAAGGATTGACTTCCGTAATATCAGAGAATGTCGCAACTAAAGAAGAACCAACGGAACCTCTTGATCCTACGACATATCCATCGTCGTTTGATCTTTTAACCATCAGGTGGCACACAAAATAGATAACTCCATAACCGTTGCCGATAATCGAGTTAAGTTCTACATCAATACGTTTTTCAATTATCTCCGGAAGATTTTCTCCATATAGTTTATGAGCGTTATAGTAAACGAATTCCTTAAGATACTGATCGGCATCTATGACATCGTGTCTGTCAGTAAAAGGTTCTTCGATAATATTACATTTTCTTGCCGTACCTATCGCATCATTTATTTTAGGAGGCATCAGCTCATCTGAGAATGGTTTGACATTTTCACACATATCCAATATCTTATTTGGATTTTCAATGACGAGTTCTCTTGCAAGTTTTTCATCATTAAGCCACTTGAAAGCCTCCAGCATCTCCCTCGTATTAAGGAAACGCTGATCAGGAGTAACCTGTTTCAAACGTTTTTCCTTATCATAGATAAATAACGGATGATGGGCTCCGCCTATTCCCTGAGCGCTGATATAGACATCTCTTAAGATCTTCTGATCTTTTCTTACATAGTGAACATCACCCGTAGCTACGACGATCTTGTTCTGTCTTAAGGCTTCATCGATGATGTCTCTTAAATACTGTTCAAGTCTATCCTTGGTGAATAGTTCTCTGTCTTCATACAGATGTCGATAGTTTTCTAAAGGCTGAACTTCCACATAATCATAGAATGATATGACTTCCGCAAGTTCTTCTTTGGAACGTGTCGAAGCTATTTCAAAAACCTCACCGTTTAAACAGGCTGTACCTACAAGAAGATTCTTACGGTATTTATCAAGAGTATCCTTGAATATTCTGGGTTCCGCTATAAAATCAGAATTCGCATCTTTAGTATTTGCCTTACCAAAGACAGCCAGGGTATCCGTATTCGAGATGGATATCAGTTTGAATAAATCAATCAGACCATCATGGTTCTTACATAAGACAGTTGTATGGAAGGCTCTGTTTTTGACAAAGGCATCTTCACCCTGGAAGGCTTTAAGTTCATTGAAGGTTTTGACATTACTCTTGGCAAGATCCTTCATCATAAGATTAAACGCAGATGCCAGAACAGAGGCATCGTAGTTTGCCCTATGGGCTACTTCTTCATCATAGGCTACGCCATACTGTCGGCAGATATTGCCTAATCTGAAAGCTCTTCTTGTCTTGAACATCGATCTTGATAAGTCAAGGGTATCAACGACAATATTATCTAGAGGTTTTTCCCCTATTCTTTCAAGTTCCGCATTCAAGAAACCATAGTCAAATGAAGCGTTATGCGCAACCAGGACTCTTCCCTTCATGAATTCCAGAAGTTCATCTTTTAACTGCGCAAATGTTTTAGCCGTATTGACGTTTTCATCGCTAATATGGGTAAGAGCCTTGGTAGTTTCACTTAAGGCTACCGGAGGTTTGATGAAATAGTCTCTTTCTTCAATGATGGAACCCTTATACATTAAGGCTGCACCAAATTCAATGATGTGATCGTATCTTGTAGATAGACCTGTTGTTTCAAGGTCAAATACCACATATTCAGCTTCAGATAAGAGATCATCTGTAGAGTTATAAACGATATTTAAATGCGGATAAACCATATTGAGTTCACATCCGTATAAAAGCTTGAAGTCAGGTTTATTTTCCTTATTTGCCTTCATAATGCCCTTATAGGCGCCATAGGCTTCATGATACCCCTGTAAGCAGAGATGATCAGTTATGGCTACTCCACGATGTCCCATCGTAAAGGCGGCATTTACTATCTCTGCAGGTGAACATACGCCATCCATTTCAGACAGTTTTGTATGGGCATGAAGTTCAACTCTTTTTTCTTCTTCATCATCATAGATACTTTTTTCAGCTTCTATAAAATCAATTGAATCACATTCAAAGATATAATCATTCGCAAAGTTATCAAAACGGTAGTTGCCTGAGAATCGGCAGGTCTTTCCCTCCTTGATACCTTTCATGAAATCACGGCCAAATCGTTTGCCCTCTACAATCTTTACAATAGCGGCATTGTTTTCATCTTTGACATAGACCGTCTCTATAAGAATATTCGTACGGGTTTCTCTTTCATCAACCTTGAATATCTCCCCTTCAAAAGATACGTTATACATCGTATCAATCATGTCATCGATGACTATCTCTTTATATGTCTTCTTAGAACGGTATGATGGTTTGTCTTTATTTTCTGAATAGTTTTTATATTCATTATTTGTACTGTTATTCTTAGGTGCTTCACTTACCGGTAAAGCTTCCTTTTCTACTACTTCAACCTTACTGATATCCTTATAAATCAAAGATATATCCTTACGGTAACCCAGATCATAGAAGAAGAGTTTAAGATCATCCAGTTCTTCTTCATCTGTATCATGTTCCTGTCTGTCTGTATATGATAAAGAGAAACCATCAATACTTATTACCGGTACACAGTTCTTAAAATATCTGTTCTTATTGCGGTATTCATCCATATAGAGATTGATATCTTTAATGGACAGTTCCTGATCCAGAGCTTTGATATACAACTTTGTATTATTAAAACCTAATTCATTAAAGTAGGAAATGATATCTTCATATAAAGAAAAAGGCAGAACACAACGGTTTTCTGCTTTGATAATCAGAAGTTCTGTAGACTTGCGGTATAAGACATCAATTACCTTGAAATCATTAAGGTATGCCGCTTTATCTTCAGAATACTTATTCTTACTGATAATATCCTTTATATCAAAAATCATAGTACAGCCATTTTCTTCAGGGCATCTTTAGCCGCATTCTTCTGGGCTTCTTTTTTGGAAGTGCCTCTTCCTACACCATATGTCAGATCATCAATCTTGACAGCTATCACAAACTCAGGAGAATTGCTTGGTCCTTTCATTTCCAGTGTTTCATAGACAATGGATTTTCTTGTATCAGCCTGAACGTATTCCTGAAGTCTTGTCTTATAGTCAAATGTTCTTTCATCAATCTCTTCGATATGTTTCATCATCATCTGATCCAAGAACCTGTATACAACTTCAAAACCCTGATCAAGATAGATAGCACCAGTCAACGCTTCAAACATATCCGCCATAATGGATTCTCTGTTTCTGCCACCGGTCTTTTCTTCGCCAGCCCCTAATAAAAGATAGTCATTTAGACTGTTTTCTCTTACAATCTGCGCTAAAGCTTTTTCCGATACAAGATTGCTTCTTCTTGTAGACATTAAACCTTCCTTTAATTCAGGTTTAATCTCATACAGACGCTGCGCACTATAGACCTGTAATACGGCATCTCCCATGAATTCCAGACGTTCATTATCACCATCTTCTATCTTGTGCTCATTCACATATGATGAATGTACAAAAGCTCTGTGAATCAGTTCTTTATCTTTATAAGGAATCTCATGTTCCTTAAGGAAATCAAAAATACTCATAGACTAATTATACCTTAACCCCTAACCGATTCAATTGCGATTTGAGCGATGTAGTCATAATACTTTCTGTTATCTTCATCATCCAGATTATTCATAATATAATCCGCATCTTTTCTTGCCGCATCAATAAATCTTGTATCTTCAATGATATTGCCCAGTATAAATCCAGGTACCCCACTCTGTCTTGTACCAAGGATATCTCCAGGTCCTCTGATCTTAAGATCTTCCATTGATATTTCAAAACCGTTATTACTCTTGACGAGTACTTCTAATCTCTTCAAGGTATTTTCATCACTTGAATCAGTTAACAGATAACAGTATCCCTGATAGGAAGATCTTTGAACTCTTCCTCTTAACTGATGAATCTGTGATAGACCAAACTTATCAGAATCGTATATTACCATCACCGTCGCATTAGGTACATTGACACCTACTTCAACAACTGTAGTTGATATAAGTACCTGAAAACGGTTATCAGAAAAATCATTCATAATCTGATCTTTTTCTTCAGATGACATTTTCCCATGTATCATACCAACCTTATATGGAAGGAATATCTCTTTTAAGGAGTCATATAAACCTTCGATATCTTTGGCTGAATAGTTTTCATTCTTTTCAATTGCTGCACCTATAAGATATACCTGTCTTCCGTTTTCAAGTTCTTTTTTTATCTCATTCATGATAGGTACAATACTGTTTTTTCTTATTAGAGTTGTGATACATCCCTTTCTGCCGCTAGGCATAGTCTCAATAGTTGATACATCCATATCACCAAAAAGACTTGAAGCCAGAGTTCGAGGAATAGGAGTTGCGGACATTAAGAGAAAATCACAGTTTCTGCCCTTTTCCTTTAAAGCCTGACGCTGTTTAACACCAAAACGATGTTGTTCGTCTGCGATTACTAAACCTAGTTTTTCATATTCCACATCTTTAGAAAACAAGGCATGCGTACCGACTATCACATCATATTCATTGTTTCTGATAGCTTCTTTTACTTTTCTTTGATCATCCATTGAACCATATAAAAGACCTACCTTAACTCCAAAAGTACTTAATGTTTTACTTAAAGAATCATAGTGCTGTTTGGCAAGTATTTCTGTAGGCGCCATCAGTGCACCCTGATATCCCGCAAGATAATTGGCATATAATCCTACCATCGCCACTGCTGTCTTACCACATCCTACATCACCCTGCAGTAAGCGATACATAACCTTATTACTTCTTAAATCATTAATGATATCTTTTACAGCCTTATCCTGATCTGAAGTTAATTCAAAAGATAAAGATGATATAAACCTGTCAATCTTATCATTATCAAAACTCTTATTATCTTTTGAATTATCCGTATCAGCTTCTTTCATAAGTTCTATAGCCGTATAGAACCTTAAGAATTCTTCATACTTTAGTCTGCTTAAAGACTGAGACAATAAGTGTCTGTTTGTAGGGAAATGAATATTATATATGGCATCTTTATAATTAATGAGCTTGTGTTCATTAATGAGTCTTTGTGGTAAATGATCTTCAATGGTATTTTCTACCTTAGAGTAGACAGACATAATAAGTTTCTTTATCTCATTCTGGCTTATACCTTCTTTGGCGTTATATACAGGTATAATCTCTCCTGAGATATTTCTTGTGTAGTAATTGGAAGCTGTTACCTTATTATTACCATCATATTTACCGATAATGGTCACTTCATCATTTTCATGAAGGTTGTTGATCCAGGGTCTGTTGAATATCGTGATATTTATCAGTTCTTCTTCTACAAGAACCTTGAATCTTGACATGACAAGTCTTCCCTTTCTGAAAGTAGAAGGATATGAAGCTATGGTACCCACAAAGGTAATCTGCGAGCCCACATTCCATTTATCATAGGGAATACTTTCATACATTTCATATCTGAAAGGATAATAGTTCAATATATCATCACTGTTATTAAGACCTAATTTCTCACAGATCTGTTTTCTTTTATCAGTAAGTTTAAGTTCTTTAAGTTCCATACCAATATTTTATCAAATGATATATTATGTGTTAGAATAATTAAGCCCCCGAATGGTGGAATGGCAGACACGCGCGACTCAAAATCGCGAGGAGAAATCCGTGTGGGTTCAAGTCCCACTTTGGGGACCAATAAAACACAAAAGTCCTGTAAAGGACTTTTTATTTTATTCAGGAAAAAATCCGGATATTATTATCACTCACTCCAGAACGCTTCATTTTTGTATCAATTATTTCTGATTGATTAGCAAGTGAATCATCTAATGATTTAGAATAACGAATATCATTGTTATTCAAATTGAATCTTTCACTTAATGGAATAATGTTTCCGTTGTCATCATAGGTTATTGGATCTGCTGATTTGATTTGATTAGGCTCAAACGCTATATAATGTGTTGTATCATTATCCAGATTCATTCCAACAAACTTTGAAGATACCGTCTTGTCAATTATTCCGTCATATCCTAATTGTTCTATAACACTCTTTACAACCTGGTTAGCCATTAACTGATCTCTTTCGTAATCATAGGCATCCATAAGCATATTATTGATATCTTCTTTGAAATAGTTGACATCTACGCCATCTTCCATAATGTATTGTGATATGGCACTTTTAACATCAGCTGCTTCTCTGGAATCTAGCATATAATCAATTCCTAAATCTTCTACAAACTGATATATGATTTCATCATAATATTCTTCTTCACTAGAAAAATCATCAATAGATATATCTGGGTACTGATCTATTGCATTCTGCAATTCAAGAATATATGCCTTTTTGCCATTTTCAATTACTAACGGATTTTTAAGGTTAAGGAATACTTTGTAATCAGCTCCACCTTTGATTATTTCTTCTCTTGCCCTCTGTTCGGCTTCATCATAGTCAATATCTTCATTGCTTTGAATCCGTTCAGCTAATCTTGATATTCTGTTTTCAATATCAGCTCCACCCTCATGATAATTGGTATTTGCATCTTCTTCTTTATTTGAGAAATAGAAACCACCACCCCAATCACTTTCATAATTGGCTCTTTCCTTATCAAAAACATAGAACTTATCACTTGGAGATGAATGATATAATTCAACAAGATCACCATCTTCATCCCTGGCTTTAGATTCAGATAATTCTTCATTGGCTACTTGCTTTACAATTTCACCTGCTTTATCTAAATCGTTATTTCTTATTGCATTATCATAATCACTTATGGCTTTTGAATATTTGACATTCTGGTTATCATTTGAGATATTATAAGTGAAATTAGTAGACAATCGTTTCGGGTATTCCGACTCCATTAGCTCTACTAATTTTCTTTTTGTAATTCCTTTTGGGAACAATATTTCATCGTCACTATTTATACTTTCACCAATGTATTTAGCATTATCATAAGCATTGAATAATGATGATGCCTTATTAGTTTTTACAAATAAATTATTATATCTTCCGTTTTCGTTAGGCTTTATAGAAACAATGATTGCATTTCCGTTCTTGCCTGTTGCTTCCAAAACTAGATTAATACTATTGTGTTTACTATTTTTGTAAATTGCAAACGGATGTTTAATAAGATCTGGAATAGCTTTTAATGTATCTTTCTCAATTGCATGACTAACATCTTCAGACATAGTATTTATCAAATGTTTACTATCAATTAATATTGGGTAATCATTTAATCCATCAGCGTTTTCCAGGATAATTGATGGAGTATTTTCGGAAATAATATGCTGATTATAGTCGGATAAAGAACCTGTATTGTCATAATATTTATCAACAACATCAGAAAACGGAACAATCTCAACATAATCTATATCCCCATTTGTCTTGTTGACTTTGATTAATTTTGAATAACGATTAAGTCCACTATTTAAGTTAGCGTTAGAAAGATTGTCAATTGCTTTGCCATAATAGTTATCTATTGCAGCCTTGCCAAAATTATATTTGAGAGTATTGAAAACTTTATGCAATAACTTACTATCCTGGCTTACCTCATTTATAAATCTCTGGTCACCCCAGGCATCCTGTAAAAGATGTGCCGTTGTTTCTTCTTCCATTCTTGCCAGATATTCGGTTTTACTTTCACCGGCATTTCTCTGATAACCATCTGAACTGATAACTCTGTTATAGATATTGTCATAGGCTTCCTGTCCAAATACTTTAATAAGAATATCTTTGATTCTGCTTTGATCCTGTATGGAAAATGAATGGAATACCTCGTGTCTTGCCAAACCCTCAACGGTAGCTTTTGTAGGATCTATTTCTATAAAACCATCACCATAGTTTACGCCATCAGCGTTATTGAGATTGGTCTTATAAATGATAGAAACGCCATTATCTCTTACATTATTAACAAAGTCCTGTATATCCTTTACATTCTGTTTCTGGGAATCAGTTAATGAAAGATATTCATCTATGCCGTTTTCATATATCCGGATAATTAAATGTCCAATAACTGTCAATCACATTAAAAATATCCCAGTACAAAAGGATAATATCTCCCCCGCTTTGGGGACCATTATAAAAAGTCCTTTACAGGACTTAATTATCTATTCTTTAAGAGCTCTTCAAACTTTGGTTTTAATCCCTCATCTTTTCCACTTGCGAAATAATTCTGTGGCATATCATAACCTGGTAATGGATTACCTTCAACAATTACCGGACCCTTTTCAGTTATGGCTACATCCCATCCTACATAGGCTACTTCCGGTTTAATCATCGCTGCCTTTTTGCAGAGTTCTATCGCTTCTTTAAAATATGGTATTTCAAAGCCTATCATATCTACATTTGTAGTTGGATGTTTGGTATAGGTAGTAATAGTTTTATCCGACCAGCATGGATTAACGATCTTTCCATTATCTGACAAGACAGTATAGATACCACCTGATGCCACATTATCGACCATTCTGTGATCTGTACCTATTCTTAATAAGGCATACATGATATGTGGGCCATCACTATTTACCAAGGTTGTTATACGGATGGTGTTGATTGATTCAGGATGTAAGGATGACATCTTTGGGTGTTGGATAATGGTATCTTCGACATAGAGTTTATTCTCTTTAAAGAAATCATAGAGTTCTTTTAAGTCTGTGCTTTCATCTATATCAATACTCTTGTATATACCTTTACCTGAACAGGAATCGGCAGGTTTGCAGAATATCTTCTTTTTATCTTCACAGTACCTGACGAAGTCTTCATACGATGATTCTGCTATATCAATAAATTCTCTTCCCATTATCGGTAAGAAGATCTTATTGAACTGCAGTTTATCATTGAAGATATCAATGTATTCTTTATTGTTAAGGGTTTTGAAAAGATATTGCGAATATTCGAATGTTACATAGGTATCTCTTTTCGATTGTGGTTTATTCACAAAGTTAAAGAGATTGTATTCCATATAGCCTACCTTATCTCTTAGGATACAGATACCCATATCAATTAATATCAGTAAGGTATTCTTTCCGGAATACTTGTGTACCTGATTGGCGTTATTGAACAGTCTTTGAAAGCTTGACAGTTCAAAGCGGTTTAAAATTGAACTCATATATTAATTATATCTTACGTTTTATAATTACATAACTTATAATAGTAAACATGAATACGAAGAGATTGACATTGCTGGCAATGCTGATCGCGATATATTCTGTGTTAAGTATCTTGACACCAGTCAGACTGGGGAACTTCAAGTTTACCTTTGAAGCCTTCCCAATCCTTGTAGCCGGTTTACTGTTGGGACCAAAAGATGGTCTGATAGTCGGAGGTGTAGGCTCATTTGTGTATCAGTTACTGTTTTCGGGCTATGGTATTACCGCTACAACAATCTTATGGATCATTCCTCATGCCGTATCAGGATTAATAGTTGGTCTCTATGCTCAAAAACATGACTTTAATCTCGATATTAAACAGCTGATCTTTATCACCTGTGTAAGTGCCTTTACAGTTACAATACTCAATGCACTGGCATTATATGCAGATTCAAAGCTTTATGGATATTATTCATATGCGCTGGTCTTTGGAAATCTGATCATAAAGTTTGTGGTTGGGGCAATACTTGCCGTAATATATTCACTGACTTTGCCAAAACTTCTTGGTTTGATTAAAACCAGACTAAATTAGTGCCTATAGGCACTTTTTTTAAATATAATATATTTATATGTCAGGAGGTATCTGTATGTTGACGGATATTGAAATAGCTCAGCAGTGCGAAATGAAAGATATCAGAGAGATTGCTGAAAAGATAAATATAGAAGATGAAGATCTAGAACTCTATGGCAAAAAGAAAGCCAAGATAAACTATCTTCTTTTAAAGAAACTGGAAAATAAGAAAGACGCAAAACTGATTCTTGTGACAGCGATCAACCCTACCCCAGCAGGAGAAGGTAAGACTACTACAACTGTAGGTCTTGCGGATGGTTTAAGAAAGATAGGCAAGAATTCCATTGTTGCCTTAAGAGAACCTTCTTTAGGTCCGGTATTCGGTATTAAAGGTGGTGCCGCAGGAGGCGGTTATGCCCAGGTTGTACCAATGGAAGATATAAACCTTCATTTTACCGGTGACTTCCATGCGATTGGTGCTGCAAATAATCTTCTGGCTGCCATGATTGATAATCATATCCAGCAGGGAAATACACTCGGTATTGATCCTAAAAAGATTACCTGGAAAAGAGCTGTTGATATGAATGATCGACAGCTTAGAAATATCGTTGACGGTTTAGGCAAGGCCAGTGATGGATCACCTAGACAGGACGGTTTTGAAATAACTGTCGCCTCTGAAATAATGGCGATCCTATGTCTTTCAAAAGATATCCCGGATTTAAAAAACAGACTGTCAAATATTATCATCGGCTATACCTATGACAATAAACCTGTAAGAGCGGCTGACTTAAAGGCTCAGGGTGCTATGGCTGCCTTATTGAAGGATGCGCTTAAACCTAACCTTGTTCAGACTTTAGAAGGTACACCAGCCTTAGTACATGGTGGACCATTCGCCAATATCGCTCATGGCTGTAACTCTTTAACTGCCACAAAGATTGCGTTAAAGCTTTCCGATTATACAGTTACCGAGGCTGGTTTTGGTGCAGATTTAGGCGCTGAAAAATTCCTCGATATAAAATGCCGTATCGGTAATCTTAAACCTGACTGTGTTGTATTAGTCGCAACTATCCGTGCCTTAAAGATGCACGGAGGTCTGCCAAAAGATAAGCTCAATGAAGAAAATCTTGAAGCTCTTGAAAAAGGTCTTCCTAACCTTCTTCAGCATATCGACAATATCCAGAATGTCTATAAGCTTCCTTGCGTTGTCGCAATCAACGCTTTCAGTAACGACACGGAAAAAGAACTGAAACTCGTTGAAGATAAATGTAAGGAATATGGCGTTGAAGTATCTTTATCTACGGTATGGGCCAACGGTGGAGATGGCGCAGTTGATCTTGCGAATAAAGTTGTCTCATTATGCGATAAAGAAAACGATTTCTCATTTGCCTATGAAGATGAAGATTCAATCTATGACAAGTTAAACAAGATCGCCACCAGAATCTATCATGCGGATGGTATTGAATTATCTGCTGCTGCAAAAAAACAGCTTACACAGCTAGAAGAACTGGGATTTGATAAAGTGCCTGTATGTATGGCCAAGACGCAGTATTCATTCTCTGATGATCCATCATTATTGGGTGCTCCAAAAGGATTTAAAATAAGTATCAAAAACCTTAAGGTATCTTCAGGTGCAGGCTTTATTGTAGCCTATACCGGAGATATTATGACCATGCCGGGTCTTCCTAAGGTTCCAGCGGCAGAAAGGATTGATATCGACGAGAACGGTATCATTACAGGTCTTTTCTGATGTATAACAGGACTCTTGATGAATTCACTCTAATGACTTCCTCTAAGGAACCTGTTCCAGGAGGAGGAGGTGTCTGTGCACTTTGCGCATCCTTGGCTTCAAGTCTAAATCAGATGGTTACAAATCTTACCATCGGTAAAAAGAAATATCTTGAATATACAGATGAACTGAATTCTTTAAAAGAAGAATCGGAAGCTTTAAGAGTAATTCTTTTAAACTGTATCAATGAAGATGCGAAAGCCTTTGAACCTTTATCAAAGGCATATTCAGCTGATAAGAATGATCCTGATTATTATTCCAATATGGAAGAATGTCTGAGAATTGCGGCCAACTCCCCTTTCCAGATTCTCAAATATACGACAAAGGTAATTGATATCTGTGAAAGACTCTCTGAAATCGGCTCTAAGATTGTCGTCTCTGATGCCGGTACGGCAGTAATGCTGGCAAGTGGCGTATTATATGGCACATATCTTAACATCATCGTTAACACCAAAATGATGAAGGATGAAGAATACAGACAGCAGCTCGAAGATGAAGCTTATGTTTTATTGAATGAATATTCTAACAGATCTATGGAAATATATGAAAAGGTAAAGGATAGAATATATGGCTGATTTATTAAAAGGTAAAGCGGTAGCCGACAGTCTTAACGAAACGACAAAAGCTAAAGTAAACGTATTAAAAGAAAAAGGTATTGAACCATGTCTTGCGATATTTCGAATAGGTGAAAATCCTTCCGATTTATCATATGAAAAAGGTGCCTGCAAGAAGGCTGAAGAATGCGGTGTAAAAGTCGTAAAGTACGTCTTTGAAGAAGGAACAGAACCTTATATCTACTGCGATAAGCTCGAAGAAGCCAATATTGATCCTGGTATTCATGGAATACTTATGTTCAGGCCATTACCGAAAGGCTTTGATGAAGAAAAGATCCGCAATATGATCGATGTCAGAAAAGATGTCGATGCCTGCAGTGATATGTCTTTATCTTCCGTATTTATCAACAGTGATAAAGGATATGCCCCATGTACTGCAAGAGCGGTTATTGAACTTCTTGATTACTACAATATAGATGTCAAAGGAAAGAATGTTGTAGTACTTGGAAGATCGCTTGTTATAGGTAAACCTGTAGGAATGATGCTGCTTAATAAGAATGCGACTCTTACTATCTGTCACAGTAAAACGGAAAATCTTAAAGAAATCACAAAGAATGCGGATATTGTCATAGCTGCCATTGGGAAAATGGAAATGCTTGATAAATCATATTTCAAGAAAGGACAGACCGTTATCGATGTAGGTATACACTACAACGAAGAAAAACAGAAACTCTGTGGTGATGTACTGGCTGAAGAAGTTGAATCACTGGTTAAGACTTTAAGCCCGGTACCTGGAGGTATAGGATCTATCACCTCTTCAGTTTTAATCAGGCAGACTGTAGAAGCCTGCGAAAAACAGAACAGTTAATCTGTATACTTGAGATAAATATACATATTGATAATCAGTACACTTAAAGTAATAAACAGTTCACATAGTGTAGTGACCATCATATATCGATATATCAGATAGACACATACAATCATGACAATACTGATAATATTCAGTATTGTTTTTTCATTATGCATATAGATATTAAGTAATGTGGATATCATCATTAATCCGAAACCGGTATAGGAAAAAAGAAGATGCATATTACCCTGAAAGTCATATGGTACGTGATGTGGAATTATACATCCCATAAAAAAGGATATAAAACCGAGATACCAGTATTTTCTTAAAGTATGATAATACTCATATGAGGAAAGAATACCGCATGATAAGCCTGTAGTAAGCAGATAGAAATAACCCTTAGTATCTAGACTAAGGGTAGAATAGTTTTCATTAAATGGATTCAGCCAGAATACAGGTATTATCAGCAGGATAATACATATCAGGTTGAATAATATGAGATATTTATTCTTTATCTTCATCTATTAATGTTTTAAGAGCTTCAATGGCTACCCTGATAGCTCCATCGGTATCATGAACCTGAGGATTATCCAGCCCTGCCCTTTCTCTTTCCTGGTTGGCAACCACAAGGAAACATGAACCGCATCTTACCTTGAGATAGCTTGCGACGATAAATAAGGCGGCAGATTCCATTTCGGAAGCCTTTGTATCTAACATCAGCCATGAACGCCATTTATATCTGAGTTCATCACCGTTAGGAAGTGATTCAGGACGATGCTGTCCATAGAAGGAGTCTTTAGACTGCGTAACACCTACGCAATATGACTGGTTAAGTTTCTTGCAGGCAGCTACAAGCGCATTTGTCACATCAAGATTGGCGACAGCCGGAAATTCAATAGGCGCATATTCTCTGGAAGTACCTTCCATACGGATAGAAGCTGTAGATACACAGACATCACCGGACTTTACATCAAGCTGCATACCACCGCATGTACCGATACGGATAAAGGTATGAGCACCACAGGCTACCAGTTCTTCCATCGCAATAGAAGCACTTGGTCCACCAATACCTGTCGAACATACAGAAACCTTAACCCCGTTTAAAGTACCGGTATAGGTCGTATATTCTCTGTTCTGTCCGGTTTTCACAGGATTGTCGAAATACTTGGCTATCTTTTCACATCTTCCCGGATCTCCAGGGAGTATTACATACTTTCCGATATCTTCAGGACCAACTCCGATATGATACTGTTTACCTGTACCTTCTGTATAATCAATCATATTATTTCCTCACTTCTATAATCTAATTATAAATCAAAATGACAGTTAGCCACTATCTCACTCATAAAGTATAAAGACCCGCAGATCAGAATATTATCGTATCTTCTTACTGCATAATCTATTGCCTCTTTATAGTCTTCATAACACTTTTCATCAGTAAATGAATCAAGGTCTATTACTTCATTGTTTTCGAATGTTGTGATTATCAGTTCATCACAGTGTTTCTTGAGTTTATCTACCATCTTCTTATATTCCTTACGCTTCAAGGCTGAAAAGATGATACATTTACTGCCTTCAAACTGATCGAACGATTCACATAAGGCTTCTATACCGTGAATATTGTGTCCCCCATCAAGTATGATACGGGGATTATCATGTACTATCTCAAAACGGCACTGCCATACTGAAGATTTTAAAGCCTTATAATTCTTTTCATAGTCAACCTTAAAATCTAAATCCTTTGAGATGATATTTAAGGCTTCTAAAGCCAAAGAGGCATTATGAAGCTGATATCTGGCATATGATTCAAGACTGTATTCCTGTCCATCATATATAAAACTGCGATTGCCAAGATCCTTATAATCTTTTATTTCATGGAAGATATTGTTTCTTTCTTTACAGATATCTAGTGCAATCTTCTTACAGTTATCGTTCAGTTTACCGATAAGTGTCTTTGAGTTCTGTTTGATGATTCCACATTTTTCGATACATATCTTTTCTAAAGTATCACCGAGTTTTTCCATATGGTCATAACCGATAGTAGTAATAATGGATAATTCTGTATTATCGACGACATTGGTGGCATCAAGTCTTCCACCAAGTCCTACTTCTACGATTGCCATATCAACATGTTCTTCTTTAAAGTAATCACACATGATCAGATAATCTATCTGAAACATGGATAACTTCTTATCCATCATGACGTCATAATATTTATTCGCAAGTCTTAGAAAGATATCATCCGGGATATTTATATTGTTTATACGGATACGGTCCTGATGACATATATAGTGTGGTGAAGTATAGGTTCCCACCTTATAGCCATACGCTATTAAGAGATCTCTTAAATAGGCAACTGTTGAACCTTTGCCGTTTGTGCCTGCCACATGAACCGTATAGAAATCATTCTGAGGGTCATTAAAAGAATGACAGAGTTCCTTAAACTGTTCATAAGTAAAATATGAGGCCTTGGCAGACATTATATAACTTAGTGCTTCATCAATATTCTTGAAAGGCATAACCATATTATAATATTTTTATGAAAATAATAGGCAACGACTGGGATGAACATCTGGGAACACTGTTTGATACAGAAGAATATCAGAATTTAAGAAACTTTCTGGATGAAGAATATTCTCATAAGACAATATATCCTTTAAAAGAAAATATCTATAATGCCTTAAGGCTTACAAGCTATAAAGATACAAAGGTTGTAATACTGGGACAGGATCCCTATCACGAGCCAAATCAGGCCCATGGACTGGCGTTTTCCGTAAATAAGGGTGTTGATATACCTCCATCATTAGTCAATATCTATAAGGAATTAAATGATGATCTTGGATGTCCGATTGCGGGTCATGGCAATCTTACATGCTGGGCGAGTCAGGGGGTATTGCTTTTAAACGCTGTACTTACAGTAGAAAGAGCGAAAGCCAATTCCCATAAGGATAAGGGATGGGAAAAAGTAACGGATAAGGTTATAGAAGAACTCAATAAAAAAGAAGATCCGATTGTCTTTATACTATGGGGCAATAACGCCAGAAGAAAAAAAGAGTTTATCACCAACCCTATACATCTTATTATTGAATCAGCCCACCCTTCTCCATTAAGTGCCTATCATGGTTTCTTTGGATCAAAACCGTTCTCCAGAACCAATAATTTTCTCATTAAAAACAATAAAAGACCTGTAGACTGGAAAGTCATATAGGTCTTTTCTTCAGAAATTCACGATAATCTTCAATTATCTTTTCAAGCTCTATATAAGTATCAACCTGATTCATCATATTCTTATAGGAATGAGAACTGTACATACCTGTAAGATAATGAGGAGCGAGTCCTCTCATTTCCGCAATACCTCTGTTTTCTCCTTTAAGGTCTATCAGTTTCTGAGCGTGTTTTAGACAGTAATCAAGTTTATCGTCATCAGATACATAGATTTTATCTTCACCATGTAAATAGTTATTGATCTCTTTTATCAGGAAAGGATTTCCTACAAGTCCCCTGCCAATCATGACGGCGTCACATCCCGTTTCTTCTTTCATCCTGATAAAATCATCGACACTCAAGACATCGCCATTACCGAATACAGGTATAGAGATATTTTCTTTAAGTGTCTTTATATGTGACCAGTCAGAATGTCCTTCATACATCTGGGTTCTTGTACGGGCATGCAAGGCAATGGCGCTTACCCCGACACTTTCAAGTTTTTTAGCCATGGATACATAATTCATATGTCTGCTGTCATATCCAAGTCTCATCTTGACGGTAACAGGCTTTTTAACCGCTTTAACGACTTCTTTTACGATTTCAACACTTTCATCTTCTTTCAACATCATCGCGCTTCCTGCGCCCGTTTTAACGACTTTATTTACAGGACAACCCATATTGATATCGATGAAATCGCAGTTGGTCTTTTCATCCATCACCTTGGCGGCATAAACCATCGTCGAAACATCAGATCCAAAAAGCTGCAAAGATACCGGATGAAACTGATCATCCACCTTCAGCATCTCCATTGTCCTTTTATTGTCATAGAAGATTGCCTTATCAGATACCATTTCGGTATAGACAAGTCCTGCTCCAAACTCAAAACAGAGCTGTCTGAAAGCCTCATTGGAAATACCCGCCATAGGCGCAACAATTATCGGATTATGAATTTCTTTATCTCTTATAAGAAGCATATTTCATTATTGTATCAATATCATTTTTATCAAAATGATAGTCTCTATTACAGAATTCACAGTGCACATCAATCTGTTCATCTTTTGCGAGCTCTTCAAGATCTTTTTTGGGAAGAGTAAGTAAAGAACTCATGAATCTTTCCTTGGAACAGTCGCAATGATATCTCACACTGCATTCTCTTAAGATCTCTGCTTCAGGGAAGAGTTCATAAAGATAATCGTGAATATTATCGTTTTCATCAAGAACAGTTGAAATAGGTCTCAGATTAAGATTTTCCAGATATTCAATATCTTCTTCAAGATGATCCGGTAATAGTTCAATAATCATTGCTCCGGCTGATCTGATAGAATAATCTTCATTTACAAGAACTCCTACCGATACGATTGTTGGAACCTGTTCAGATACAGAAAAATAATAGGCAAAATCATCCCCTATTTCCCCGCTCTGCAGTTCTACCTGTGATGTATAGTTCTGTTTAAGTTTAAGATTCTTTGTGACCTTAAGATAACCGTTTGTACCTACACCGATACCTACGGCAAGTTTATGGGTTCCTTCATAGGTCATATAGAAATGAGGATCAGAACAGAAACCTTTTACTTCACCATTACTGTTGGCGGCAGTAAGTATGGTACCGATAGGCCCTCCACCGTTTATAACGACTGATACCTGTTCATTTTCATCCTTCTGCATAAGTCCCATTAAAGCCGTAACAGATAAGGTTCTTCCTAGAGCGGCAGCTGAAGTCGGATAAAGATCATGGATACTTCTGGCTTCTTCTACCATCTCTTTGGAATTCATGAGATATATACGTACACGCTCATTTAAAGCGGTGGCAATTAATACATTGTTTTTCATATTACTTAATTATAACAAAACAAAGAAGGAACTTAATCCTTCTTCTTAGTTGTCTTTCTGACTGTTTTCTTTACGGTTTTTTCAGGACTTTCTTCATCCTTTTTAACCGTTCTCTTCTTTTTAGGTTTATCGCTTACAGCTTCAGTTTCAACAGGAACCTCTCTTAAAGGGGCTTCTGTGGTCTTGTCTTCAGCCTTTACAAGTTTAGAGTCTTTTACGACAAGTTCACCTTTGATAACTGAATCAATTTCTTCAGCCGTCAGGGTTTCGTTGGCAATTAAAGCTTCTGCAACCGCAATCAGTTCATTCCTGTGTTCTTTGATGATACTTACTGCCTTGTCATGACATCCATCAATGATCTTTCTTACTTCAATATCGATTTCATATGCTACCTGACTGGAAGCGTTTGATGGAGAGTTATAGTCTCTTCCAAGGAATACAGAATCAGATCCTGAATCATACTGAATAGGACCAAGATCTGACATACCATATGTTGTAACCATATCTTTGGCAATTCTGGTGGCTGCCTGGATATCGCCGGATGCACCGGTTGTGATGTCATCAAAGAAGAGTTCTTCAGCACATCTTCCTCCCATGTAGGAAGTGATAGTCTGCAAGAGTTCATTCTTGGAGTTGAGTATCTTTTCTTTACGTGGGGTGATGAGGTTATAGCCACCGGCATTACCACGAGGGATGATTGTAACTTTCTGAACGATTGCGCCATCAGGAAGGTTTAAACCGACGATAGCGTGACCTGCCTCATGATAGGCAACAAGTTTTTTGGTGTGTTCATCATAGGTTCTTGACTTCTTGGCAGGACCCATCATAACACGGTCGATTGCTTCATCAATCTGTTCGATACCGATTTCTTCCTTGTTTTCTCTGACAGCGAGAATTGAGGCTTCATTCAGTACGTTTTCCAGATCAGCACCTGAGAAACCCGGAGTTCTTCTGGCAAGCGCCGCAATATCAACACTTGTAGAAATAGGTTTATTACGGCAATGTACCTTTAATATAGCTTCTCTTCCCTTTAAATCAGGAAGCGAAACAGTAATCTGTCTGTCAAATCTGCCTGGTCTTAATAACGCAGGGTCTAATACGTCTGGTCTATTTGTAGCGGCAATAACGATAACACCTGAGTTATCAGACATACCGTCAAGTTCTACCAGCATCTGGTTTAAAGTCTGTTCTCTTTCATCATGGCCACCGCCTAAACCGGCACCACGCTGACGGCCTACCGCATCAATTTCATCGATGAAGATCATGCATGGTGCAGTCTTCTTGGCTTTCGCAAACATGTCTCTGACTCTCGATGCACCGACACCGACAAACATTTCTACAAAGTCAGAACCGGAAATGGAATAGAAAGGAACATTCGCTTCACCAGCTACAGCCTTGGCAAGTAAAGTCTTACCGGTACCAGGCTGACCGACCATCAGGATACCCTTAGGAATACGGGCACCCATCTTGGCAAATTTCTTAGGTGAACGCAGGTATTCAATGATTTCCTGCATTTCTTCTTTTTCTTCATCGCAGCCTGCAACATCATCAAAGCGTACCTTGATATCATCTTCAAGACGCGCTCTTGATTTGGAGAAATCAAAGGCTTTGTTGTTGGAATTGGCTGCACCCATTCTTGTCAGCATATATGAACCCAGTACTACAAAGAGAATGAGCGGAATAGCTGAACTTATCAGATCAATCCAGATATTTGTGGAATTGGCATCAATAATTGTCAGATCATTGACCTTTTCAAGCTGTTTCATCAGGTCATCAGTTGTCGCTTCTGTATTAGGAATGACAATTGAGAACTGTTTCAGGCTGTCTCCATCCTTATAGACACCGGATACGGTTGAAGTATTATAGTCAATCGCAACCTTTACCTGGTCTAATTTGTTCTGGGTTAAAAGCTGTTTGAATTCATTATATGTAAGTCCTGGATCGGAAGATCTCAAAGGACTTGAAAATGCCATGATTATCAGAAAGACGCTGACAATCAGATAAGGCAGTATATTGACAATAGGTCTTTTATTGTTATCGTTCATCTGAACCTCCTACAAATAGCACTCTTCCTTAAGTACACCGACATATGGAAGATTGCGGTATTTCTGATTGAAGTCAAGACCAAATCCCACAACGAATTCATTAGGTACTTCAAAACCGACATAATCGGCATTGATATCAATCAGTCTTCTTTCCTGTTTATTGAGTAAAGAACAGATCTTTACAGAATCAGCACCTTTGGCATACATCATATCTTTAACCTTGTTCAAAGTCTTACCGGTATCCACGATATCTTCGATGATAATGACATCATAACCAACTATAGAACAGTCAAGGTCTTTGACAATTCTGACATCACCATTGGATTCCGTACCGCTGTAGCTTGATACAGACATATAGTCTACCTCTATATCTAGATCAATATATTTGACGATTTCCGCCATAAAAGGAACGGAACCTTTAAGCAGCCCGACAACATAAGGATTCTTACCTTCATAATCCTTAGTAATCTGCGCTCCGAGTTCCTTGCATTTTTCAACTATTTCTTCTTCGCTGATCAATACTTTTTCTATGTCCTTGTGCATCTTTTTTTCTCCAATCGAATGTAACTATTTTACCATAAATATCTGATGTTTGTCTGAATAATGATATAAATCACAGCCCAATCCAGGCAAAAGAATCAGTTCATTTTTAGCGTTAAACATCAATGGCCATCTGCTTCTTTCCATATTCAGTATCTTATGATCGATAAAGAAGCGGTTAACTTTTTTAGTACCATATTTCATTGTGATGAAATCTCCATCACGATATGTTCTGACAGTAACAGGAAAATCATCTTCACTGAGAGTAACTCCATTAACAGATGTGCCCTTTTTCTTTAATGAGAAGTACTCACATTTAAAGTTATACATCTCTTCAATATTATTGAAGACGTAATGATATTCATCACTCTTTCTGTAATATTCAATCATTCCATATTCTTTTTCAAGAATCATATCTTCATATTCAAAATGACATTTATCGGATTCTTTCAGCTGTCTTAAGATCTCATTAAGATAATCTTTTGAAGGATGTCCGAAACAGTTCTGAAGATATCTTTCAATATATGGAATATTCAGAAACTCTTTATATTCATATACTTCTTTATTGATATAAGAAGAGGCAATCTTCAGTTCTTCAGTTATCTTTCTGTTTAATTCCTTTATTTCTTTCAGGACTTCCTTTTTTTCTTTAAGAGACATCGTATCTATCAGTTCGTGACGGATACGGTTTCTTTCATAATCATCCGAATAGTTTGATTCATCTATACCGTATGAAACATTGTTCTTATTGCAGTAATCAAGAAGCTGTTTCTTGGTTTTACTGAGTAATGGTCTGATGACTTTTACACCTTTGATGATATTGTTTCTTTTTAAGCCATAATAAGAAACATTGAGCTGTCTTTCTTTCTGCATGAAATAAGTCTCTAAAAGATCATCAAGATGATGAGCTACAAGGACTGCTTCAAGATTTTCTTTATCGCAGATATCCTTAAAAAAGAGATATCTTCTGTCTCTGGCATAAGCCTGGAAATTGCCTTCTACCTCTTCTGAGTAGACATCAAGTTTATGAAACTTCAGATGATGTTTCTGACAGTATTTAAAAACAGTATCTTCGTCTCTTTGAGCACTTGCCCTTTTATGGTAGTTGACATGAGCCACTTCAAGATAAAATCCTTTTTTCATATACATATCCAGTAATGCCATAGAATCAGGACCACCGGATACTGCTGTAAGATACCGATACTGTTTATTCATTTATTTAATTGTTGAATCTGAAGAACATGATATCACCATCTTTTGGATGATATTCTTTTCCTTCTAAACGGATCTTGCCGTTTTCTTTAAGTTTGGCTTCCGTTTTGAATTCCATAATGTCTTCATATGTATATACTTCGGCTTTGATAAAGCCTTTTTCAAAATCCGTATGGATAATACCGGCGCACTGTGGTGCTGTATATCCTGATTTAAAGGTCCAGCCACGGCATTCATCCTTACCGACAGTAAAGAAAGTTTCTAGACCCAGTGTTTTATAGGCGCGCAGAATCAGTTCATCAAGACCTGATTTATTGATACCGAGTTCATTAAGGAATTCGAGTTTTTCTTCCTTAGGCAGATCAGAAAGTTCTTCTTCAATTTTCGCAGAAATAGGTACAGCTTCACTACCCTCTTTTTCAGCATATTCCTTAACCTTCAGATAATGAGGGTTACTTTCAGGATCATTGATTTCTTCTTCCTTGATGTTGCAGACATAGATTACCGGTTTGGCACTTAAAAAGTTGAACTGTTTAAGATATTCAGCTTCTTCTTTAGTAAACTCCAGAGAACGGATATTGATATTTTTATCTAACGCTTCATGAACCTTCTTGAGAAGATTATATTCAAACACAGCTTCTTTTTCTTTGGTCTGAGCCTTCTTTCCTACTTTGGACATACGGTTTTCGCATGACGCGATATCCGCCATCTGCAGTTCAAAATTGATGATTTCAATATCATCTACAGGATCAATACGATCATAGACATGGGTAATACTGTTATCTTCAAAACATCTTACGACATGACAGATCGCGTCTACTTCTCGAATATTGGCCAAGAACTTGTTTCCTAAACCTTCACCATTGGATGCACCTTTAACTAAACCTGCAATATCAGTAAATTCAAAGGTAGTAAAGATAGTACGTTCTGGTTCAAAAAGACTGCTTAAATTAATCAGACGATCATCCTTTACTTCAACAACACCAACATTAGGTTCAATTGTTGCGAAAGGATAATTGGCTGCTTCGACACGGGAATTTGTTATGGCATTGAATAATGTTGATTTACCTACATTAGGTAAACCTACGATACCGGCTGTTAAACTCATATTTTCACCTCAACATTTAGTTTACCATTTTAGTGCTAAAATGTATTCATGGAACTGATAAACGTTGATGAATCACTCATTGAACTTACTTCAGATTTTGCGCAGTCTGTCTTTATTGACTACTACACACCTTTAAACGGTTCAGAGCACGCAAATTATATGGCTGATATGTTTCTTTCTCAAAAGGCTATTAAAGAACTTCTGGGTGAAGGTGCTGTATTCAAACTCGTTATGGATGATAATAAACCTGTTGCCTATACTGAATACAAAAAAGATGGTGACCGTGTATTTCTTTCAAAACTGTATGCCCATAAAGATTATCGAGGAAGAAAACTTGGGGATCTCATGCTCAATGACTGCATAGAATATACAAAATCATCAGGTCTAAACAAGATATATCTCACTGTCAACAAATACAATACCCCTTCCTATAATATCTATCTTCATAAAGGTTTTAAGGTAATAGATTCTGTTGAAACAGATATCGGTCATGGCTATATTATGGATGACTATATTATGGAACTTACCATATAGCGCAATGCGCTATTTTTTTAATATGTACAAAAAAGATCTCTTGGCGGGAGATCTTTAATGCTTCTATTAGGAAGATATGAAAAAATTATTAATTATTTTATATCATGCGATTGTGAAAACTGTATGAAAACGCTTTTTTATCTGATACTAATCATCAGCATTCTATCTTTCCCATTAATATCTTTAAATACTTCAACATCAGCCATAGGGAAATAGGATTTGGCAAGTGCACTCAGTCTTTCTTTCTGATCATATCCCATCTCAAAAAACATCATCGCCTTATCGTTAAGTATCAGTGGTGCCTTTTCAAAGATTTCCCTGTAGAATCTTAATCCGTCTTCTCCACCAAACAGTGCTACGTGGGGTTCAAAATCATATACAGATGGGTCTACATCTTCAGTGGTTTTTATATATGGCGGATTTGATACCAGAATATCTACTTTTATATTATTTTCAATATATGGATCCAGCATTGATCCTAAAAGATATGTTATACTGCATTCATTATTTATACAGTTTCTTTTGGCTACTTCAAGTGCTTCTTTAGAGATATCAGAGGCATAGACATTCAGATTGTCTTCTTCCTTTTTTAAGGCTATTCCGATAGCTCCTGAGCCTGTTCCGACATCACAGAGATCAGCACTCTGTCCCTTATAATAAGTGTCATACTGGCTTAAAATAAGTCCTACCAACTCTTCTGTTTCAGGTCTTGGGATTAAGACATCCTTATTGACAATCATCTTATAGCCATAGAAGTATGAATAACCCAGAACATAGTTCATAGGTTCATTATTCATTAATCTTTCTATACCTTCATTAAATTTTATAAAGATATCTTCATTTACTTCCTTATCCATATCCATATAAAGATTTATGTTTTTTTCATTACATAATTCATAAATAAAAGCTTTCACCACTTCTGGTGAAAGACCTTTATCATAAAAAATCTTTTTATATTCGTGAATTAACTGATTATAGGTTTTCATTTAAGAGTTTTTCTTTATCTTCATTAGCCAGTAAAGCGTCTATCACATCACCGAGCTTGCCTTCCATGATACGGTCAAGCTGATTTATAGTTAAACCGATACGATGGTCGGATACACGGTTCTGCGGATAGTTATAGGTACGGATTTTTTCAGAACGGTCACCTGTACCGATTTTGGAACGTCTGATTCTTCCTTCTTCTTCTTCCTTTAACTGTTTATAGTATTCATAGACTCTGGCCTTGATGATACGCATTGCCGTTTCCTTATTGGCAATCTGGTTACGGCCATCCTGACAGTTAACGGTAATACCGGTAGGCTTATGGACAATACGGACAGCCGAGTCGGTCTTGTTGATATGCTGACCACCGGCACCGGATGCACGATGAGTTTCAATTTCTAGATCTGAGTCAGGAATTTCCACATCTTCATCTTCAACATCAGGGAAGACGATAACCGTCGCCGTAGATGTATGCACACGTCCCTGGGTTTCGGTCTTAGGAACGCGCTGTACACGATGAGCACCAGATTCAAATTTGAAATGACGATAGGCATCCAGACCCTTAACAGAAAAAGATATCAGAGCATAACCGCCGGCTTCTGATTCTGAAGATTCCATGACTTCAATCTTATATCCTAAAGATTCAGCGTAGTAGTTATACATTCTGAAAAGATCACCCGCAAAGATGTTTCCTTCATCTCCTCCGGCTGCACCTCGAATTTCCACCAGACAGTCATAACTGTCTTCAGGATCTCTAGGTAAAAGAAGCTGTTCAATCTTAACATTGAGTTCATTTAATCTTTCTTTGGCTTCTTCTACTTCCATAGAGGCCATTTCTCTTATTTCCGGATCAGAATCCTTCAGCATTTCTTCACCGTCTTTTAGAATGGTTGTATATTTCTTATAATCCTGATAGGCATCATAAGAACCTTTCAAAGAAGCCAGTTCTTTAGAAAGTTTTGTATATTTCCTGATATCTGTAACATTTTCTTCCAGCAGTAAAAGATTCCCTATTTCGTTATAGCGGTTTTCTATTTCCTGCAGTTTAACAATTTTCGCATCCATATTTATTCACCAAATTTAATAACAGGTTTATTGAGTACCTGATGACAGTGACGGCAGCGTGGTTCATACGATTCAGAAGCACCAACGAGGATTTCCGGATCGTAGTATGAAGCAGGCTTACCATTAACAATACGCTGTGTTCTTGTAGCCGGAGCACCACAGCAGTTGCAGACAGCCGAAAGTTTAGTCACAAATTCAGCTTCGGTAATAAGCTTAGGCATAGGTCCAAATGGTTCACCTCTGAAGTTTGTATCAAGGCCTGCCACCATTACACGAATTCCTCTATCAGCCAGTTCATTAGCCACATCACACACTGAATCATCAAAGAACTGTACTTCATCAATAGCTACAACCTGCGTTGTAGGTGTAACCTTTTCCAGTATTTCAATAGGTTTTTCAATGACATAGGATTCAACTGAACTTCCTGAATGAGAAACAACTTTAGTCTCTGAATAACGGTTATCTATTACAGGTTTAAAAACCATGATTTCTTTTTTGGCAAACTGCAGAACCTGTATTCTGCGGATCAGTTCTTCAGTCTTACCTGCAAACATACATCCGGATATGGTTTCTACCCAGCCGTCTCTATAACTCTGATACATATATCTACTACCTCTTATAACAAGTCTATTATACGAAAAAAATAGAGGATTAATCCTCTATTATTTTTCTAAACCATATTTCTTATTGAATTTTTCAATTCTACCGGCAGCAGCAGCGAATCTCTGTCTTCCTGTATAGAATGGATGGCAGTTTGAACATGTATCTACCTTAATACCTTCCTTCTTTACGGAACCAGTCTCAAATGTGTTGCCACAGCTTGTGCAGGTTACGGTTACCCTGTAATAACCTGGATGAATTCCTTCTTTCATTTTTCTCTCCCTTCCGCCTTGAGTATCAGATCAACCCAAAGTAAGTTTACTGAATAATTCTAACAAATTAAAAATCAAAAGTAAACATTATTTGTCAAGTATGTGATTCCAAAGCGAAAATGTCTCAACCAATCCAAAGGGAAAATGTCCCGAT
>JAUNIH010000080.1 GCA_030523555.1 Erysipelotrichaceae bacterium | reverse complement strand
TTTTCTTTGTTTAAAGAGAACGTAAAGAGAAGCCGGGACAATGGACAATTTATGTGTATGGCATTAATATATTTATAGATGCGTTTATAAATATTCTGATAGAAATTCTATCGGGCGCTTCTTTTTATTTTAAATATACAGGTGGGTTAATAAATGAAAGGTAATATTATTGTTGTGGGGGCTGGTAAACTCGGTTCCGCTATTGCCAAAGAAGCCAGTAAACTGGACCGCAATGTGCTGGTTCTGGACAGAAAAGCCGATGTTGTAGATAATCTTGAAAACTTCAGTGGCTATATTGAGCAGGGAGATGCGTTAGACCTTGATATTCTTGAAGAATGCGGAATCAAGGACGCTGATTCTGTCGTTATAACTACTGACAACGACAATACCAATATCTATCTGGCTGATGTCTGTCAGCGTATATATCATGTCAATCATATTTATGTGCGACTCAACGATTCACGCAAGGCCAAAATCTGCAAAGGTCCTAATATCAAAACTATCTGTCCGTTTGAACTGTCAATGGCAGATTTCATGAAGGAATACGAGGGGTAAAAGATGAAGATTGTCATAGTTGAAGGTAATCATGAAGCTGATTACATTATTGATATGTATAAATCCAGCAAAAACGATCTTATTGTTATCAACTCCGATATTGAAACATGTCAGTATCTGAGTGCCAAGAACGATATTCCGGTAATACACGGACACCCCACAAAGGAAGATGATCTTGTGTCGGCGGGAGTAAATGGGGCTGATCTTTTCATTACCCTGTCAGAAGATGATATGGATAACTATGTTGCCTGCAAGACTGCCAAAGAACTCTGTGGTGTCAAAAGGTGTATTGCGATGGTCATAAACCCAAAGAACGTTAGAAACTTCAAGGAACTGGGTATTGATTCCGTACTCTGTTCTACATATATTCTTGGTCAGAGAATCAAGGATGAAGCCAAAACCAAAGAGACCATCAGCTCTGTAACCATGGAAAACAATGAAGTGGTAATGCTGGAAATAATCATTACCGCTGATAAGGAACTGTGCGGTAAGAGTCTAAGTGAAACAAATATCTCGGATATCGCAAGTATCAGTTGTGTATACCGTCATCATAAAGCTATCATTCCTAATGGTATGACCGTTATCAGTGATCAGGATAAATTGTTTGTTGTAACAACCAAGGAAAATGAAGAAAAGGTTGTCGAAATCTTTCAGAGAACAAAATAATGAGTAAAACAAACTACCGTTGTCTGGCATACTATCTTTCGGTCTTTGTGGTTGTCATCGGTATCCTGCAGCTGATACCGCTCCTGGTGCTTCCTTTTTATCCGGAAGAAGCCAAATATGCCTATAGTTTTATAATTCCCGGTCTGGTGTCTATTGTTGTGGGAATTCTTATATCCCACTTTTTAAGTGACTGTCAGTATGAGCGTCTCAATAAAAATGATGATTCCATTCTGGTTGTGTCTATCTGGTTACTGGCGATTTTCATATCGTGTTTCCCGTGGATGCTGAGTGGACAGATGAACTTCACCCAGGCAGCTTTTGAAATGACCAGCGGTTTTTCAACAACAGGACTTACAGTCTGTGATGTGGATAACTGCACACACATGTTCCTGCTGTTCAGAAGTATCACCCTGTTTGTCGGTGGTGTCGGATTTGTTCTGATATTAAGTGCTGCCTTAAGTGATCGATATGACCTGAACATCTATAACGCTGAAGGACACAGTGACCGTCTATTGCCCAACCTTAAACAGAGTGCGCGTTTTATCTTTTCTTTATACAGTGTATTTATCGTTGGTGGAAGTATCGCCTACTATCTTGCGGGCATGAATGTCTTTGATGCGATCAATACTTCAATCGGCGCTCTATCAACGGGTGGATTTACCACCATCGGTGAAAGTATCTACGGATATCATTCATTACCGATAGAGATTATTTCAATTGTGCTGATGTTACTAGGCTGTACCAACTTCATGATTCATTTCAATCTTTTAAGAAGAAAGTTCAGACCGGTCTTACATAACGCGGAAACCAAGTTTATGATTGCGATGATTATCATCTTTTTACCAATCATGATAGTCAACGTCTTAAATACCGGATACTGCGCAACTCTTGGTGAAGCGATAAGAGTCTCTGCCTTCCAGTTTGTATCCTGTCTTACCACAACCGGTTTCCAGTCGGTAGAAAGCCTCAGTGTTTTACCTTTTGGCTTTACAACCGTTATGGTTATTCTGATGCTGATTGGTGGTGATGCCGAATCTACAGCCGGTGGTATCAAACAGTACCGTGTAGTTGTAGCTTTAAAAGGTATCTGGTATTCCATTATCGAAAGCCATTTCGCCAACAACGTCGTAAAGGTTCACTTTATTGAAAAACTCGATAAGAAGAACGTCCTTTCTGATGATGAAATCAGATCGACTACGACCTATATCATGCTGTATATCATTATGTTCCTTTTAGGATCACTGGTATTTACCCTGTATGGAAACAGCCTTGGTGATTCAATGCTGGAATTTTCTTCCGCATTATCAACTGTCGGACTGTCTGTAGGCATCACAAACTTCAATGCTCCAGGCGTAATACTCTGGACGGCTATTATAGCGATGTTCTTTGGCCGACTGGAAGTTATGATCATCTTCAAGGCTATCATGAAGATAGGCACGGACATAAACCAGAGAGTCCTCGAAAACAATAAAGAAGCATAAAACAGACGAAAAGTCTGTTTTTTATTTAAGTGTATTGAAATATCATATTAGTTGATATATCATCTAATTAGTTGATGGTACAACTGTTTATGGGAGAAAAGATGGATATTACGCAAAGAAAGATAACCAAAATAGCCAGAGAAGTTAACCGTTATACCGTACGTCAGTTAAAAAAGGACGGTATAGGAAGCGGAGAACTGGAGGTAGTTTATGCGATCAGGAAAAATCCGGGAATAAGCCAGAAGGAAGTCTGCGATATTACGGGTTTTGATAAAGCGGCGGTTGCCAGACAGTGCGCAAATCTTGAAGAAAAAGGCTATATTATCAGAAAGGAAAACCCCGAAGATAAAAGATGCCGCAAACTTTATCCCGATAAGAAGGCAGAGAATCTTCATCACAGTAAAGCCAATATTGAAGCTGATTTATACAGCCGTATACTTGAGGTTTTAAATGATGATGAAAAGAAAGAACTCGCAAGACTTCTTGATATAGTGTACTCTTCAACCAAAGAAGAATGTCAGAAATAATAATGACGTTATAAGGAGGAAAATATGAGCGAGAAAAAACCTGCAGACACAAAGAAAAAAGCCGTCATAATGGCGGTTGTGATGTTTGGTCTGATCAGCTGTTTCGGTGACATCATGTATGAAGGTGCCAGAAGTGCCAACGGTCAGTATTTTGAACTTTTGGCAATCAATGCGACAACGGTTGGTGTAGTTTATGGTATTGGTGAATTCTTGGGATATGCGTTAAGACTGATTTCCGGAAGAATCAGTGATAAGACAGGTAAACACTGGATACTGATCTTCTTGGGATATGGTTCATTGATTGTTGTGCCTTTAATGGGTTTCACAAAGAGCATTCCTGTATTGTTTACTTTATTCCTTTTGGAAAGAGTTGGTAAGGCATTAAGAAATCCACCTAAGGATACGATCTTATCTCAGGTTGCGGAAAACAGTGTCGGTACTGGTATAGTCTTCGGTATTCAGGAAGCACTTGACCAGCTTGGCGCCTTTATCGGACCAATGGTATTCACTCTTACATTTATGACTTTAGGAAGAGAAGATATTGCTGCCTATCAGACAGGTTACAAGGTTCTGATCTTTGCGTATGTACTGGTAATGGCTGCCGTATATATTGCCTATAAGAAGATTTCCCAGTATGACCTTGTAAGAGAAGGTGAAACAATTGATAGAGGCAGTGATACATTAACACCAGTATTCTGGATCTATTGTCTCTTCACGTTCTTGGCTACAATGGGTTTGGTTGCCTATACTATCATCGGATATCATTTAAAGGATGCGGCAATCTTAAGTGATAAGAACATTACTTCATTCTATTCAATTGCCATGATTGTCGATGCGATTATCGCTGTTATTGTCGGTAAATTATATGATGATCTTAAAAAGAAACAGGGTAATAAACAGGCCGGTCTGCTGGTCCTGATCTTTATTCCATTATGTACTGTCCTTGTACCGTTCCTGGCTTTAGGTAATAATATCTGGGCTGTCGTTGCGGGTATCATGATGTATGGCGTCGTACTCGGCGGACATGAAACAGTCATGCGTTCCGCTATCGCTGACCTTACTTCTTTCAAGAAAAGAGGCACAGCGTATGGTATCTTCAACTCCATCTATGGTCTTGCCTTACTGATAGGCAGTGCCCTTATCGGTTATCTTTATGATCATGCGACAATCAGCGCTATCTGTATCTTCTGTGTAGTATGTGAAATACTTGCGGTTGCGACCTTCTTCATGATCAAAAAGAAGATAGCGGAATAATTAATATACACACATGTAACAAAAAACACTGATTTATCGTCAGTGTTTTTATGTGTCTATCTTAATTGATATGCTGCCGGATACCCGGATTCAAATGTTAAAGTTATATCTCAGCTTTTTCAAGATTCTTTCTGATTTCTTTACTTACGCTGTAGTCACTGGATTTGCCGATGACGTAATGAGCTCTCTGCTTGGCTTCATCACTGGCGTTTTCCGGACTGTATGAGTTTTTGAACATACTTAACATTTCATAATCGTTGCCGCCATCGCCAAAGACCATAACTTCATCTTCAGGAATATTGAGATAATCAGCCAGGAAAGCTACAGCTACACCCTTGTTGACATTGTTCTGAGTAACTTCAAAGTAAGGATCATATGTCGGCGCATTCACGAGACTTCCCTTGTGGCTTTCAAGAAATTCCACAAAACGCTGATGAGTATCGGGATCACGCAGGTTGGCATTGATCTTGTAGATATCATGTTTAAGGATTTCTTCATCAGGACATTTAAAGATAAAATCCATAAAGAAGTCCCTTATTCTTACAGGGTTACCAGGAAGCTCCTTGAAACCGTCCCTGTGGAAGCCTTCAATCTTTTCTTCTAATGTGGTTGTAGAATAGGTATGTTCATCACCTGAATAGTCAAAGTCGCAACCATTAAAGAGTGTAAGACATTCTTTAATAACGTTTTTATCAATCGGTTTTGAATAGATAACCTTGCCTTCAGGGTTTCTGATCATCGCACCATTCATAGAGATGGTGTAGTTGTCATCGATATGCAGTCTTGAGATTTCGTGTTCATGTAAGGAACGGCCGGTAGCGCAGGTAAACACTTTACCTTCATCCTTAACAGCTTTAATCGTATCCAGGATATAGCTGTCGGTTGCGTGTTCAATGTTTAATAGAGTGTCATCCAGATCACTCGCAAATAATCTGATCATAAATTATAATTTACCTTCCCTTTTCATGATATTACATTAATGTAAAATATATTACACAATAAAGAAAAATAATCGCAAAGTGTGAATTTCCATTTGGATTTCCGTTTTCGATAATAAACGGAAATTAGTCTGAAT
>JAUNIH010000079.1 GCA_030523555.1 Erysipelotrichaceae bacterium | reverse complement strand
AATTATATTATAAAAAGAAAATGTAATAATCCCCCACTTTACGTTAGTGTAATCGCAATGTCAGATAGTGTGTAATATTCTGTTGTGCAGAATCTGTTAACAAAGAAAAGAAACTTCCTTTTGATTCCCTGCCGATATATATAAAGAATATTATTTAAATAAATCATCAAAAGTAATGACTTTTACAAAAGCGCCGCTATACTCGTTCAGTTTAAGGCCATATGTTGTGATCAGTGTACTGTATATTGACGCTTTCGGGGACAGTTTTTTCGATAAGTTTTCTATCCTTCGATGAATCGTTCTGTAATACTCTTTACTTACCACAAAATCATCGCTATAAAACTTGATTTCACACATATTGACAGCATTGTCCTTTCTTAAAATAAGAAGATCTATCTGCATGCCGTCTTCATCATCTGCCTTTTTTGTCCACGCAGACTCTGATGAAATGATTCCACTGATTCCCAGCGCCACCTTAATCTGTTCAATATGCTGAAAGCATGTATTCTCAAATGCGTAGCCCCTCCAGGACACAATTTCAGGCAACGAAGAATTCTGCTGCCAGAACAGCGCATTATTCGCTGTCTGGTTTTTCACAAAATGCAGATAAAACAGGCAAAAAGAATCTGTCAGTCTATAGTAGTCTTCTTTTCTGGATAGCCCGTATGGAACATATCTGATTACAAAGTCACTCGCAATAAGCGCATTCAAATCTTTTGTAAGATGTCCGCCATCAGAAATTTTCAGATTTCTGGCGATTTCGCTTCTCGAGTATCCCATATTTCTTGTATACAGGAGTTCTACAATAGCCTTGATTGCATCCGGTCTTCTGAATACAGATTCAAACAGCCTGTCATATTCCATTTTTAGTTCTGCAGTTTTAGAGAAAAAAACATTATCTACATTTTGTGCAAGGCTCATTTCTTCATTCATATATCCCATATAGTAGGGTATTCCACCAAATATCATATAGCTTTGGACAATATCATATCTGGAAAACGGTATATTTCTTGCCTTATAAAACTTTTCGCATTCATTTAGATTAAAGGGTGCCAGTTTAATCTCGTGAGTGACCCTTCCATACAAGCCGCCATGATTATTGATAAGCTCATTCACCATCCACGAGGTTGCGCTTCCGCAAATGATTACCATAAGATTTTTTCTATGGCATCCCCAGGTATTCCAGAACCCTTCAAACGCGCTTATGAACCCGGATCTTGGTGTATCCAGCCAGGGAAGTTCGTCCAGAAATATAATCTGTCTGCCTCCATCGTCTACATTTTGCAAAAACTTTTCCAGCAAATAAAATGCGTCCATCCAGTTATTCGGTCTATCCGCGCTTTCCACTCCATGAAGTCTCAATGAGTTAAAAAAATGATCCAGCTGAGCACGTAACAAACCCTGCTGCTCATCACCCTGTGGAGACAGCCCTGCATGTCTGAATGTAATTTTGCCTTGAAATACTTCATCGACTAAATATGTTTTTCCTACTCTGCGTCTTCCGTATACAGCAACCAGTTCAGCTCGACCGGAATTATATAATTTATCTAACTCACGACATTCCTTTTCTCTTCCAATCATAATTATTTCCCTTATTAATGGGCGAAAACTTGTATTTTTGATGTATTTTCGCCCATTTATCTTTATAATCGTATAATATCAGATAACAAATGGGCGGTCAACATCATTTTTTAAGGTTTTCGCCCATTAATTTATTTTCTCCTTCAATCTTTATAATTTCCTAATTAGTATAATTTAAAACCCGGAACTAATTGTAGAGATAAACTTGACACCTGATTTTCTAATCAATTATTTAATACGAAAAAGAAAGTCGAAATAATCTGGCACATATAAAATCATTGATATCAGCACATACTAAAAGGACATCGCATTATACGATGTCCTTTAAGACATTCTTTAAAGTTCAGCTTCTTTTAAATACCTTGATAAGGCATCTTTCCAGTCAGGAAGACGCTTAAACCCGTATTTATCTAACTTAGATTTATCCAGTCTAGAATTATATGGTCTTACAGCTTTGGATAATCCGTATTCCTCTGTCGTAACAGGTATGACTTTGACATCCATATTCATCTGTCTGTATATCTCTACACAGAAATCATACCAGGAGATATATCCGCCTTCATTGGTGGCGTGATAATAGCCGTACTTATCACTTTCTATCATATCAACCAGTAATACCGATAAATCATAGGTATATGTAGGTGTACCAATCTGATCACACACAACTCTAACAGTATCATGAGTTTTACCGACATTGACCATCGTCTTGATAAAGTTTTTACCGTTTAAACCAAAGACCCAGGCAATACGTACAATGAAGTATTTATCCAGCATTGAACTTACGGCAAGTTCTCCCTCAAGTTTACTTTTACCATAGATATTTAAAGGCTTATAGTCCTTATTATCAGGATCCCAAGGTGTTTCACCCTGTCCATCAAAGACATAGTCAGTCGATAGATATAACATCTTTATATCAAGCTTCTTACATGTTTCAGCGATATATCTTGTGCCATCAGAATTGACCTTATAGACAAGATCGACCTTATCATCATCTTCAGCCATATCGACAGCCGTCCAGGCAGCACAGTGAATGACGGCATCAGGATTAACTTCACTGATTACTTTATCAACTGCCTCTTTATCGGTAATATCTAGAGCTACATATTCCATTCTGGAAACCGGTGAATTATCCGCTATACCGCTGTATATAGGCGCAAGATCACTTCCAATTCCGGTATGACCTCTATCGGCCAGCTCATTCATTACATCATGACCGAGCTGTCCGTTAACTCCTGTAACAAATATCTTCATTATCTGTTCCTGTACATTTCTTCATAATACTTCTGATAATTACCAGAAGTGACGTTATTCATCCATTCTTCGTGTTCAAGATACCAGTCAATAGTTAAAACAATACCCTTTTCAAATGATGTTTCCGGATACCATCCAAGATCATTTTTAATCTTGGTTGGATCTATACCGTATCTTCTATCGTGACCTAATCTATCTTCAACATGTTTGATGAGATCTTCCGAGATTCCTTCATCGTTTAAACGGTCATGGAGCTGTTCGATAATGGTCTTGACGATAAAGATATTAGGTCTTTCATTATGTCCACCGACATTATATACTTCACCACTCACTCCACCATTACATACCATATCAATAGCCTTACAGTGATCTTCAACATAGAGCCAGTCTCTTACCTGCATACCGTCTCCATATACAGGAAGCTGTTTATGGTGTTTAACGTTATTGATCATTAACGGAATAAGTTTTTCCGGGAACTGGTAAGGTCCATAGTTGTTGGAACATCTGGTGATGTTTATAGGCATACCATAGGTATCATGATACGCCATAACAAAGTGATCAGCCGAAGCCTTACTTGAAGAATAAGGGCTGTGCGGATTGATTGGAGTTGTCTCCATGAAGTATCCTTCAGCGCCTAAGGCACCATATACTTCATCAGTTGATACCTGAAGGTATTTTTTACCTTCTTTCCATGTCTTATCTTGAGCGTTATACCAGGCTTCTTTTGCCCTCTGAAGAAGATTTACCGTACCCATAACGTTAGTCTCTACAAAGATCTCCGGGTTGGCGATACTTCTGTCTACATGGCTTTCAGCCGCAAAGTTGATCACATAGTCAAAATCATATTTTTCAAATAAAGATGAAACAAGCTCTTTATCACAGATATCACCCTGTACAAAAACGTGTCTTTCATCACCTTCTACACCCTTAAGATTTTCAAGATTTCCGGCATAGGTCAGCTTATCAAGATTAACCAAAAGGATATCATCATACTTTTTTAACATGTAATACACAAAGTTACTGCCGATAAAACCGGCGCAACCGGTAATAAGATATTTTTTCATATTATTCGTCCTCCTCGTATACAAAGTTGGCATTGCAGTTTTCAATGTTTGGGGCATTTTTATCTTTTTCAGACAAGACAGGTTCAATACCGTTTAACAGTGTACCCCAGTCGATATTTATAGTCGGATCATCATATCTGATTCCGCCTTCTGATTCCTTATTGTATAGTTCATCACACTTGTAGCAGAATTCTACCTCATCAGATAAGGTTAAAAAGCCATGAGCCATTCCCTTAGGTATATAGAACATTCTTTTGTTTTCAGCTGACAGTTCTACACTTTCCCATTTACCATAAGTTGGTGAACCTTTTCTTATATCAACTGCTACATCAATAACCTTACCCCTTGTGCATCTTACAAGTTTAGCCTGGGAATATGGGGCTTTCTGGTAATGAAGACCTCTTAAGGTACCCTTAACCGTAGAATATGACATATTATCCTGTACAAATACCGTGTCGATTCCTAAATCATGAAATTTAGCCTGATTATAGGTTTCCATAAACCAGCCTCTATCGTCTCCAAAACAGTCTGATTCAATAATATAGACACCCTTGATTTTTGTCTCAATCTTTTTCATAACTAATCAACCTTACCTTCAGCTACCTGTTTAAGGTGTTCACCATACTGTGACTTGCCGTATTTTGAAGCACTGACCAAAAGTTCTTCCTTACTAATCCAGCCATACTTATATCCAATCTCTTCAGGAGCAGAAATGACAATATTCTGTCTTTTGGACATCAGCTGTACAAAGTTTGCCGCTTCAATTAAAGAATCCATCGTTCCGGTATCAAGCCACGCAAAACCTCTTCCTAAAAGTTCAACAGATAACTGATCTTTTTTTAGATACATATCATTTAAAGTAGTAATCTCAAGTTCGCCTCGAGCACTTGGCTTAACTTCATTGGCCATCTTTGATACGCCTGCAGGATAGAAATACAAACCGGTAATACAGTAGTTTGATTTAGGATGAAGAGGTTTTTCTTCAACCGATAAGACCTTACCGTTTTCATCAAATTCCACAATACCGAATCTTTCAGGATCATTGACATGGTATCCAAATATTGTTGCGATACCTTTTTCTTCAGCGTTAACTGCTGCCCTTTTTAATACCTCGGAGAAGCCGTTACCATAAAAGATATTATCGCCAAGTACCATCGCGCAGGCATCATCCCCGATAAATTCTTCACCAAGAATAAACGCCTGAGCCAGTCCATCTGGAGAAGGCTGTACACAATAACTCAGACTTACCCCGAACTGCGAACCATCACCCAGAAGTTCTTTAAATCTAGGTGTATCACTGGGTGTAGATATAATAAGAATTTCTTTTATTCCCGAGAGCATCAATGTAGACAACGGATAATAGATCATCGGTTTATCATATACCGGTAAAAGCTGTTTACTGGTTACCATCGTTAATGGATATAATCTTGTACCGGCACCACCGGCTAATATAATACCTTTCATAGAAAATCTCCTTTTCTCTTCACTATAAAATTAAACCATTACCTAACGTAATGGTCAAATGTTTTTGCGCAAATGAAAACCCGATCCTAAGACCGGGTTTTCAAAGCTTATATATATATGAAGTTTAGAGATTAAGCGTTAGCCTGTTCTTCTTCTTCTTCTTTAGGTTCCAGTTTCTGGCCACCTAAGTAAGTGTTGACACACTGTCCAACAGTCAGT
>JAUNIH010000016.1 GCA_030523555.1 Erysipelotrichaceae bacterium | reverse complement strand
GATCTGTGCTAATATTAAAGAAAAATTGGGACAAAATCGCTTTGGATTCACAATTTTTGGGTAGTATTTCCCTTCATTCAGTTCATATAAACAAACCATTCAGATAATAATGATATTTTATGCCTCAAATGTGAAAAATCATAGAAAACTTTATTTTTTACAATTATTTATGACCATATTACGATATAAGATAGTGGAAATGTTAATATTAAGATGTTTGTATAAGAGGTAGAAATATATGCTGACATATGAAGAAATAATCAAAGATGAAGAAATTAAAGAATATATCAGTAAGGGTAATGAATATCTGGGACTATTAGGATATACCGATCATTCGGAAGTCCATACCAAAACCGTAGCGAAAAGAGCGGAATATATCCTGAAAGAACTCGGTTATGATGATAAGACCATTGAACTGACAATGATCGCTTCCTATATGCACGATATCGGAAACGTCATCAACCGCAAGACTCACGCTGAATATGGAGCCCTGCTCGCCAATGAACTTCTCAAGGAAAGAGATCTCACCAACAGCGAAAGAGTACAGGTAATATCCGCCATCTCCCATCATGATGAAACTACAGGCGGAGCCGTAGATCCAATATCCGCAGCCCTTATAATCGCCGATAAGACCGACGTCAGAAGAAACAGGGTAAGAGAAAAGATCATGAGTGCCTTTGATATTCATGACCGTGTAAACTACGCTGTTACTTCCACAAAACTTGAAGTAGACAGTGTCAATAAGAAAATAACTCTTTATATGGATGTCGATGAAGAAATCTGTACGATGTTTGAATATTTTGAAATCTTCTTAGGGAGAATGATGATGTGCAGAGAATCATCAAAACTCTTAGGATGTGAGTTCTCCCTGGTATCAAACGGTTCTAAAATTCTCTAAATAGTCTATAATATTTATATGGCTAAAAAAACTAAACTTCAGGCTAAAGACCTGGTGGGTCTGAATATCTATCACGACCCAAAACTGGGAACCATCTTCTATGATATCTTTTCCAAAAAGGGCTATCAGCTGATTAATCAGGATGTTCCAAAATACAATATCTATCTGGGTATAATGCCTCTGTCTCTTGCGGCAACATACCTGATATACTACTGGTTCAATATCTCATTCATCGGCTGTATCGCGGTATTTATCGGTATCTGGATGATCGGTGAAATAATATCCCGCTATGTCTTCTTCTATAAGCTTCCTGTCGCAGATAACTGGAAACCATTCAAAAAAGACAATGTCTTTATCTCCATGGCCAAAACCTACAGCGTCGCAAGACTTATCGTGCTGACGATACTGCTGATAGCTATATCGGTTATTACTGTCATCAACGCCAATATGCAGCACATGGAAGGTATAAACCTCTATGCCAGCTATATCATCGCCGCCGGCGCAGGAATATTCGCTCTGGTGACATTGATATCACTGATTGTCAAAAAGAAAAATAATTATTAAAAGAACGGCACTGCCGTTCTTTCTTATTATTTCGTCTTGAACTTTATATTTCCGGATGCGATAGCCTTTTCAAGTACTTTAATACTCTTTAATGTGAATTCATTGTATTCCTGAGCCTTTTCAAGATCATTTTCTTTTACGAGTCTCTTGAATTCCATATATTCATGGTAATGGGCACATTCTTCATGTTTATTCAGACGGTATTCTTTAGCTTCACCCGCATTGTTCACATGTCTAATTACCGTAATAAGGCTTGATGCGTAGTCACATTTAAGATATCCCTTATCACCCTGTATGCAGATATTCATTGGAGCACGGCAGTCTTTGGCTGCAATAGAATTTACTTTGAACTTTCCATAATCAAGTACCAGTACACCTGATGTATCAATACCCTTATGAATATTAGGGAAATACTGAAGTTTCTTAGGTACACCAAAGATACCCATGACAAAATCAAGATTATAGATACCAAGATCCATCAATGCACCACCGGCGTGTTTTGTATCAAATGCCGGTAAGACAATACCTTTCTTGAACTTGTCGTATCTGGAAGAATACTGTGAGAAGTTAAGATCTACCATCTTGATATCACCCAGTTCTTCCACAATTTCTTTTGCCTTTTTATAGTTAGGCATATGTAATAATGTCACCGCATCAAAGATAATAAGATTCTTTTTCTTCGCTAGATCTATAAGTTCTTTGGCTTCCTTATAGGTAGGTGTAAATGGTTTTTCCATGATGACATGTTTACCTGCCATCAGAGCTTTTTTCGCTATCTCATAATGTGTACCGTTAGGTACAGCCACATAGATCACATCAATCTTAGGATCATTTATGACATCATCATTATTTGTTGAATAATAGGAAATATCATATTTCTCTTTCACAGCCTTCAGTTTTTCTTCATTACGGGCCGCAATGCCTACATACCTGAAACCTTTGGCAAGTTTAGTCGCTTCAATAAAAGGCGCTACAATAAATCCTGAACCTATAATACCGACATTAATCATACATAAAACCCCCTGTATACGTTTTCATTATATAATTTAAACAGTAAATCAAGGAGACCAAATATGCAGTATTCCTTCGCAAAAATATGTATAAATGCCCCATTCCCTACAACCCAGTGCGGACATTCCTCACAGACAGAACTGATATATGAATTCAAAGACAATCTCTATGCGAGAATAATCGGATTTAAAGATAAAGATGATTTTATCATTCATATATCTCTGGATCTTTTATCCATAAAAACTGATTTCCGTGAACTGCTTCAGGATAAACTCAGAACATATTATTCTAACGATAATCTTCATCTTATCACCAGTACAACCCATACCCATTACGCCAACAGTGTAAGAGAAAGCAGATACCTGGATTATCTGATGGATCTTCTCTATGAAAATATCATTTCCATGGAATATGAAGAAAAAGAAGATGTATGTACATCCTTTGAAAAAGTTCATTCTACAGCCTGCGGCAAATCCCGTATTTCCGGATATGAAACAGGCAATGAATATCTGTGCTTATTGAGATTCTATGAAAAAGATAAAAGTTTTTTAAGCATTCTCATCAACAACTGTCATCCTACAACCTTGCACGCAAATGTCCCTTATTTCTCTGCAGAATACCCGGGAAATACCTTGAGGATGCTGGAGGAAAGTCATCCGGATGAAAGCTTCTCCTTCATTCAGGGGTGTGCGGGTGATATCTCTTCAAGATTTGTAAGAGAAGGTCAGGACTATGAAGCGATGATAAAAATCGCCACAAATCTCTATAAGGAAGCAGAAGAACTGTTAACTCATAATCCTCAAAGAAAACCCTTAAGTCTCAATTATAAAGAAGTAATACTTCCCTATGAACATGAATTCAATCCGATAGATCTCTCCAATATAAGAAATGATCTGAGTGAAAGAGAAATGGAAACCATAAAAATAGGTCAGATGATGAGAGAAAAACTGAAAGAAGGTTCAAATGTCTTTGGAACACTCCCCGAAAATGCCCATATCGGTGCCTGGGATCTTGGTTCCATAAAACTTATCTTTTATCCTAATGAGATCTTCTCTCAGTATCTTGATTATCTAAATCTCAATAAAACATATATGGTATCCTACTCAAACGGTTATGGTCCATATATTCTTCCAATAGGTTTTGAATATATCACCTATGAAATGTTCATTGATACACTTACCATAAAAACCAAAGAACATCTTATTGAAACAATACAGAACATGTAAATTAAAAAGGGAGAGGTTGACGCCTCTCCCTTTCGCTTGGATGTTTTTCACCCTTCTATTTTTTCGAGTTTATTATAACGCACGTACAAATCCTTCAGATTGGTTTGTACTGTTATCTTCCATTCTTTTCGTCTTCCGCAATCAGAATCTTTATGGCTTCACAGGCTACTTCAACAGACTTGGTCATCTCTGTAAAAGCCATGATTGCACCTGCTCGGCATTTTCTGATAGAAGATATTACAAACAGGGCTGCACATTCCATTTCCGAAGATACGACATGGCCTCTTCTCCACGCTTCCCAGCGGTATTTGAGTCTTGCCTCTGCAGGCATGGTTTCAGGGGCGTGCTGACCAAAGAACGAATCCTTGGACTGAGTAATACCTTCTAAGAAGTTATATCCGAATTTCTTTGCAGCTTCATCTAAAGCTGCTACAACATGTCTGTCCGCTACAGCGGGATATTCGATAGGAATATAGTGAATGGTTGTACCTTCATCTCTTACCGCAGCGTTATTGATAACACCATCAAGACTTTCATCATATGATTCATCACATACTCTTCCTGCAGTGCCTACTCTGATAAAGGTATCAGCTCCAACTTTGATAAGTTCTTCTAAAGCGATAGCTGTTGAAGGACATCCCATACCGGTAGAAGTAACGGATACCTTTACACCGTTAAGATAACCGGTCCATGTTTTGTGTTCACGGTTATGTGCGACCAGTTTGGCATCATCAAAATATGAAGCGATAAGGTCGGTTCTGAAAGGATCACCAGGAAGCAATACATATCTTCCTACATCTCCCGGTTTTAAATGAGTGTGATACTGCATATCTGCATTGATATCAAATGCCATATTATTCTCCTTTATCTTTTTCTATAAGTATTCTTATAGCTTCTACAGCTGTATTAATGGTATTGTCCATTGTACCGAAGTTCATAATTGAACCGGCACGGCATTTTCTTATCTGCGCAATGATAAATGTGATAGCCGTTTCCATATCCGTACATAGGACATTGCCTCTTTGCCAGGCAAGCCATCTGTTATCAAGCCAGTCTTCAGCCGGCATCGTTTCCGGTTCAACCTGACCGAAATAGGAATCCTTGCACTGAATGATACCTTCCATATAATCAATGCCAAGTTTTATTGTAGCTTCATTTAAAGCTTCCACGACAGACCTTGTCGCAATGGCGGGATATTCAATCGGGATATAGTGTTTTGTTGTACCTTCATCTCTTACCGCTGCTGTAACAATTATCTGTTCGGGATGTCTTTCCTGAGCATCTTGAGATACAAGACCCGCAGTACCTACTCTGATAAAGGTATCGGCACCGCATTTTATCAGTTCTTCAATGGCGATAGCAGCGCTCGCTCCACCCATACCGGTAGAAGTAACGGATACCATTTCACCGTTAAGATAGCCCGTAAAAGTTTTTAGCTCACGATTGTGAGCTATTAACTTGGGATTATCCAGTTTTTCAGCGATAAAGTCTGTACGGAAAGGATCACCGGGAAGAATGACATATCTTCCTACATCACCTTTTTTAAGGTGAGTATGATACATTACTCCGTCTTTATCTAAAGACATATATTATCTCTTGCCTTTATCGTACGGTTCACCACAGACTGCCGGAGCATTGAAGTTGTTAGGAGTCAGAGCTACAACAATCAGGGTAATGATATATGGAAGCATCAGATAGAAGACGCTTGGAATTGGTAAATCCTTGATGAAAGGAATTACAGAATATGAAGATGAGAAGACACCGATTGAACCAAACAGTAAGGCTCCCATGATGATTCCTGAAGGTTTCCACTGACCTAATGAAACAATAGACAGAGCTAAGAATCCATAGCCGTATACTGAACCCATGAAACAGTAGGAAGTTGTAAGGATATATGTGAAGCCGGCAAAACCTGCCATGGCACCACAGATCATCATCGCAATATATCTCATCTTGTAGACATTGATACCAACGGAATCAGATGCCTGAGGGTTTTCACCTGTTGATCTAAGCTGCAGACCGAATCTTGTCTTATATAATACAAACCATACCAGAGCGATAAGAACAGCTCCGATAAAGGTTGTAGGATAACAGCCTCTGAAAAGTAACGGTCCAAGAATTGGAATATCACCAAGTACCGGAATCTTGGAGATGATAAACATACTTGAGTTGTATGTAAAGTTATCAGTACCAAAGATAGATTTGGAAATCAGCATTGTTAATGCTGGAGCAAAGGTATTGATTGAAGTAGCTGAGATATTCTGGTCAGCCTTGAGATGAATAGCCGCAAAGGCATGAATCAGTCCAATACATAATCCGGCAATCATTGAAGCAATAATCGCAATTGCCAGTAAAAGCCACATGTTCATCGTCTCTGAGAAAAGACGTATCATCAGAACTCCAAAGAAAGCACCGGTAATCATGGTACCTTCAATACACATACACAGTAATCCGGATCTTTCACCAACAAGGTCACCGAATCCGGCAAGAGATAATGGCATTAAATATAAAAGAATACCGCCACCTATAAGTCTTATCCAAGCATCCATAATTATTTCTTGTTAGCTCCTTCCTTCTGTGATTCTTCAATCATCAGATCAAGTTTCTTCTTTCTGATATATTCAGAAACAAGACGTGATAATGCAGAACAGTAGACAACTACTGAAGTAATAACCTTAACGATTTCAGGGGCAAAGCCAGCCGCCTGCATGAATGAGCCGGACTGTGTCAGATATGCCAGGAAGAAACCGGAAAGGATGACACCTAAAGGATTGTTTCCTGCCAGCATCGTTACGGCGATACCGGTGAAACCTTCTGATAACTGGGTATTTGATCCAACCAGGAACTTACCCGCCCAGCCAAGGTACATAAAGCCGCCCGCCAGACCCATTAAAGCACCGGAAATAAGTACGGATACAACGATAGTTCTCTTGGCGTTGATACCGGCATAGTCAGCCGCATCTCTGTTTTTACCAACGGCTTTGATTTCATAACCGAAGGTTGTCTTTTCTAAGATGTACCGCAGGATAATTGCGATAAGTACCGCAATAAAGAAACCGGCATCAATTGATGAACCACGGAAGATCTGTTCACCACCGATGGTTATTTCATCAAGACCCAGACGTGGAATACGCATATCTCTAGGGATAGTCACTGACTGGTTCTTACTAGGATCATAGACATTTGATTTCTTCAGCAGGTCAACCGCCAGATATAAACCGATATAGTTCATCATGATGGTTGTGATGATGATATTGACACGTTTAAACGCATTCAGTAATGCAGGAATAAGTGACCATAAGGCACCAGCCAAAGCACCACAGAATAAACCGAGGAATGTAGCGGCATGACCTTCCAGTCCACAGTTCATAACCACAAAGACACAGGTCAAAGCACCAACGTGCATCTGTCCAGGACCACCGATATTGAAGATGGAAGCCTTAAACGCAAAGGCACATCCTAAACCTGCAAGAATCAAAGGTGTCGCATAGAAGAACACCGAACCGAATGTTTTCCATCCATTGAAGAAACCACCGGTAATAAGTAATGAGAAGCCTTTTAAGGCAGAAGCCGGTTTAACTGCTACAAGGGCAATAAAACCAATAGCCAGACCGATAACTACCGCCAGTAATGAAGATATGATTCCGGAGTAATCATGTTTGGAAGTAAGAAGTTTCTTTATCACAGATTTTCTCCTTTCTTGGATCCAGACATATACAGACCCAGTTCATTAACAGTCACATCTTCAGGTCTTACATCAGCTACAACATGACCTTCATAGAAGACGATAATTCTATCAGATACACCCATAACTTCTTCTAAATCATAAGAAACCAGAAGTACGGCTTTACCTGCATCTCGCTGAGCTACAAGGTTTGCGTGTATACCTTCAATCGCACCGACATCAAGACCTCTTGTAGGCTGCATCGCTACGATAATATCGTGTTTCGCATCTATTTCTCTGGCAACAATAGCCTTCTGCTGATTACCACCAGACATAGAACGGCTCATTGTCTTTTTGCCTTCTGAAGAACGGATATCAAATTCATCAATCAGTCGATCTGATAAATCATCCCATTCCTTGAAATTGATAATTCCACCCTTCTGGAAACCAGGAAGGAAATATTTCTTTAAGACAAGATTTTCTCTTAAGGTATTATCCAGAATCAGACCGTGTTTGTGTCTGTCTTCAGGTACATAAGAGATACCATCTATAATTCTCTGTCTTACATTTGTAGAAGATATATCTTTTCCATTAAGAATAATCTGACCTGAATCCTGTTTCATCAGACCGGAAATAACCTTGACGATTTCTGACTGACCGTTACCTTCAATACCGGCAATACACAGTATTTCACCGGCATTAACCTTGAAGTTAACATGATCCAGCACAAGCTTATCGTTATTTCTCTCATTAGCCAGACAAAGATCCTTTATTTCCAGAATCGTTTCACCCAGCTTCTGCGGAGCCTTATCAACATGGAAGTTTACTTCTCTTCCGACCATCATTTCCGCCATCTGATGGGTTGTTGTATTTGCAGTTTCAACTGTACCGATATATTTACCTAAACGTAATACTGTACACTTATCAGATACAGCCTTGATTTCATCAAGCTTATGGGTAATAAAGACAATGGCTTTACCTTCAGCCTTTAAACCCTTCATGATTTCCATCAGTTCATCAATTTCCTGAGGTGTAAGAACCGCTGTAGGTTCATCAAAAATCAGAATCTTACAGTCACGGTACAGCATCTTCAGTATTTCCACACGCTGCTGCTGACCTACGGTAATATCTCTTACCTTTTCATCAGGATCAATCTTTAAACCGTATTTTTCTGATAAAGCTACAACTTTCTTTCTCGCTTCATCCATCTGCAGTACATCAAAACTTCCAACCGTCTCAACACCCAGAACGATATTTTCCAGTACTGTAAAGTTTTTGATCTGCATAAAGTGCTGATGCACCATACCAATACCAAGGGCATTAGCCTTTCTTGGATTGGTGATTTCTACTTCTTCACCATCGAGAAGTATTCTGCCTTCTTCTGGTTTATATAAGCCGAAAAGTACAGACATAAGTGTACTTTTACCTGCGCCATTTTCCCCCAATAAAGCATGAATTTCACCATATTTAACCTGTAGAGTGATGTTGTCATTCGCAATAATACCAGGGAATCTCTTGGTAATATTCAACATCTCTATTGCATATTCAGCCATATAGTTTTCACCTTTCTTTAATAATTTCCAACTTATATAAATAAGAAGAAAAATGAGTAAAAGGGAATTGGGAAAATCCCAACTCCCTTTAAACGGATAGATTAATAATTATTAGTTGTCAGTCAGTACTTCGATATTAACGTAAGTAAGTACGCCAGCATCTGCATAATCCTTGATAGTGTTATAGTCACTAGCTGTAGGTAATGCTTCTCTGAATGCATTGTCACCTGTTAATGAAGCAACCATTGCATCATAGTCAGCAGTTGTGAAGTTAGTGAACTTAGAAGATGCCATTGGAAGAGCTACAGCGTCATCATTGATGTTGTAGTAGTTTTCTCTGCCACCTTCGAATGTGCCGTCATATACTTCGCTGATCAGCTCGCAGATAACTGGAGCCAGGTTCTTCATAGCAGAAGTCATAACCCATTCAGACTGGTCAGAACAGTCAGTATCAACACCGATAGCCCATACCTTAGTATCAGCAGTAGCGTTTACAGTATCAGCAGCCTGGAATACGTTTCTTGGAGAACCGCAACCGAAGATGATTTCTGTACCGGCAGTGTACCATGCGTTGTAAGTGTTAACGTATTCTGGTTTTTCAGCGAATTCACCAGTGTAGTTGTACTTGATTTCAATTGAACCAGGTTCTAAGCCCATTTCTTCAGCAGCCTTTTCAGCACCAGCTACGAAACCGTAACCGAAGTTCTTAACTGCAGGAACAGCCATCGCACCGGCGAAACCTAATTTAGTGAAGCCTTCCTTAACAGCTGCATAACCAGCGAGGTAACCAGATTCTTCTTCTTCGAATAATACACCGATAGCGTTTGACTGAACATCAGCTGGTGTAAAGTCTACACAGATGAATGTTACATCAGGATAAGTGAACTGAGCTTCTGAAACAGCGTCACCGAATAAGTAACCTGGACAAACGATGATCTTTGCACCACCCTTTACAGCAGTGTCGATCTGAGCTACATACTGTTCAGTAGTCTGTTCAGTAGGCATGTAGTAGTTGTGAGAAATACCGTTAGGTTCAGCGTAAGCTAATACACCTACCCAAGAGTACTGGTTGAAGCCCTTGTCATCAACTGACTTGGCATCGGTAATCAGAACGATATCTGCCTGAATAACGCCGTCATCAGCAGCAGGAGCTGTTGAGTCATCACTTGAGCTTGAACCGCCACCACACGCAGTCAGGCCCACAATCATGAGTACTGCTAAAAGTACTGTTAAAAGTTTTTTCATTGTTTTCCTCCTAACTTTTAATCTATGTTTTAACTTTCTTAAGAAAGATAAAACCTTAATCACTCTGATTTATCTTTTCATGTACCGGTTTGAATAAAGACATGAAGATATCACAGAGTTTGCCGACCAGCAGAAGATTGAGAATTGTACCGATTCCGATATCTCCTCCGGTAAGAAATGCCCCACACAGGAATATAAAACTCAGGATATATGTGGAAATACCATAAGTCTGCCCACTTACTTTGGCGATCCACTGTTTGAGCATATCCAGGGGCTGCAAACCGACATTAAGAGGAATATACCATGATAAGGCTATCGCTACCAGGATAATCCCCATAATATCCACCATTATCTTCACTGCCATATTATTCAAAGACACTGAAGATAACAGACCGTTAAACACATTCACCATTCCTCCCAGACAGAAACCTATCAGGATGGAACCTATACCAATATACTTTCTTTCTACAAAAACAAAAATTGCCAGTAAGACAAGGTTAAACACAGTCATGACCGTACCAACCTGCACATTCAAGATACGTCCTATGCCCTGCTGAAACGAAGTCAGGCAATCTGAACCAAGAGAAGACATTACCGTTAAAGATATACCCAGAGACAGTACCAGCAGTGCAGGCAGCATATACAGGGATTTCTTAAGATAAGCTCTCATATAACAAATATATTTTAACATATAGCTTTACATATTATTTAATTTTTAGGTAATTTTTTTGAAACAAAATTTACATAAGGTTAAATGAATTTTAAATATGATAAAAGACAGCCTGAGCTGTCTTGAATCTATCTTTTAGGTGTAAAACCGTAACCCTCATTATCGGCCGCAAAATGGGTATAAGGAATAAGTTCTCTTAAACTAAGATCCATATATTCATCAGGTGATTTTGCGCACAGTACCCTGAAATCATCAGGACTCGCAAACTCGGCCATAACTGTTCTGCATACCCCGCAAGGTGTACAGTAATCCAGCATTCCCTTCTCCTTATCCCCACCGACAATCGCAATCATCTCAAAGTCTCTTTCACCTTCCGATACCGCCTTAAAGAACGCACATCTTTCCGCACATACCGTTGAAGAAAAACCTCCATTCTCAATATTGCATCCCAGATATACCTTCCCTGATTTTGTCAGTAAGGCAGCACCCACATACCAGTTTGAATATGGAGCGTAAGCCATTTCTCTGGCCTTTATTGCCATTTCAATAAGTTCACTGTTTGTCATATTGTCACCCTCTTTATCTTATTATTCAGAAAACATATCAGTTATAAAATCATAGTATTTTTCTTTATCACATTCTTCCATAATCCAGAAATCATCATTACCGATACCCTTATCCACAATTAGTGATCCTGATTCAGGATTTACACCTGTATCAATAGATACCTGATGTCTTACACATTTAATAAATGAATCATCAATCATATACACTATAGCCATCGGATCATGAAGCGGCTCATTTATACCATCAGCCCATCCCAGATGATATTCAACATCAGCTCTCCATTTAATTATTTCTCCAAAGAATTTCAGATATTTATTGTCACTGTCTAAAAGTTTATTGGACTTTTCTACATCTATGGCCGCCATAATCGTCGCATCAAGAGCTGCCGTTACACATTTCACTCCTGAATCAATAATAATCTTTATCGCATCAGGATCATTAAAGAAATTGGCTTCTGCAGTTTCGGTTATATTACCGGTATTTACACTTCCACCCATAAAGACTATCTCTTCGATATTCCTAATGATATCCGGATTCTTCTTTATAGCCTTACCCACATTACTCGCAGGACCAGTAGGTACAATCGTTATCTTTTCTTTACTGTTTAAACAGGTATCTATAATAAAATCCACCGCATCCTTATCTTCAGGCTTACGCTTTGTTTCAGGAAGCCATAAATGTCTAGGATGAAGGTGATGAATCTCGCCCTTGTCATCTGTATAAAAGATTGGTCCTTCACTTACAAATTCTCTTCTTTTTTCCTGAATCTCCGGATACATCGGACCATTAGCTCCCTTATAGACCTTTACATCGCTTCCCACAAAATCCAGTACTCTTAAGGTATTATCCGCCGTATCTTCCACCAGCTGATTTCCCGCAACACAGGTCACTCCAAGAATATCAAATTTCTTCGATAAGACCGCAAGCATCAGAGCTATCGCATCATCAGTTCCGGTATCACAGTCAATAATTATCTTACGCATGGAACTCTTCCACCATTTCCTTGAATTCCTTCACAATCTTATCTTTATCCAGTGTCAGATATTCACCATCTTCATATAATATTTTTCCATCAACCATATTCATGCATATATCAGATGCCTGTAAAGTATGTGTAATTTCTACAGCGATATCAAAGAACGGATATGTATGAATATTATCCAGTTTTAAAGCTATCAGATCTGCCTTGTATCCCTCTTTTATCTCACCGCACTTTTCTCTTCCCTGAAGCTTAGCCCCGTTTACCGTAGCCATATCGATGATTTCTTTAGAAGCTATACATTTAGGATCATGATTTATGCCGTTATGAATAATAGAAGCTATATGCATCTCTTCAAAAAGATTAAGGTTATTATTACTTGCCGTACCATCAGTACCGATACCGACATTAAGTCCTGCATCTAGACACTTTCTTAAAGGCATAAAACCGTTTCCCAGCATAAGATTACTTGTAGGATTATGTACAGGAGAAACATGATATTTCTTCATGATTTCAATATCTTCATCATTGACTAATACGCAATGTGCTGCCACCACCGGATTTTCCAGAACCCCCAGATCTTCAAACCATTTTACAGGTGTAACGCCATAGTTTTCATTACTTCCATTCATCTCGGTCTCAGATTCAGAACAGTGTATATGCATGATTGCGCCTTTTTCCTTGCACAGTCTTCCATATTCCTTAACGATATGCGGTTTACATGTATACTGCGCATGAATCGCAAAATCAACCTTGAGTCTGCCGCTTGCCTTATTATTGTATTCATCATAGAAAGCTACTGAAGATGGTATCATACTGTCTTCTATAGTCTGTTCTTCATCAAAACACAGAAGATATTTATTGATATTGGCCTTCATGCCTGAAGCGATAACCGCTTTGGCCGTCTCTTCCGGAAAGAAATACATATCGGTAAAACTCACAATACCGGAAGCTATCATTTCCAGAATCGCATAGAAAGATGCCGCTTCAATATGTTTCGCCTTCATCTTGGACTCAATCGGAAAGATCCTGTCATTAAGCCATTCTTCAAGAGAATAACCGTTGGCAATACCTCTCATAAACACCATCGGAGAATGGGTATGACTGTTATATAAACCAGGCATAATCAGTCTGTTGGTATAGTCTTTTTCTTCATCATATTTTCTTATGGGTTTTTCTTCACCGATATAATCAATGTATTCTTTATCAACCCCAAGATAACCAACTATGGAAGTATAACCTTCACTGTTTCTCAAAAGAATTCTGGCATTGCAAAATAAAACCGACATTATTTTTCTCCTGTATTTTTATATATCTTAATCCAATTTCAGTATAAGTTCAAACATCTTTTCAGGTATTAAAAAAGGTCATCACAGGATGACCTCTGTTATTATTTGACAGTAATAATCTTCATGAAGTTCGCAGAACCTTCTCCGGTAGGATAACCGGCAGAAAGAATAATCTGCTGACCTGGTTTGATACCATATGACTTAACCACTGATGAAGCCAGTTCATCGTCGTTGTGCATATCATTCTGTACGGTAGAATATACCGGCTTAACACCCCAGAAAGCTTCAAGTTTACCCTGAGTAGACTTGGTAAATGTTACCGCAAAGATTGGTACAGGTGGACGGTACTTGGAAACTCTTCGAGCTGTTGTACCACCCTGAGTGAATACGACAATTGCCGCTATATCAAGAGTCAGAGCCGCATCACAGATCGCAATACCGATCGCATCCTGAATAGTCGCATCATTTGATGATTTATGACGTTCAAGTCTTTCTCTGTAAGGAATGATATCTTCTGTAGCCTTGGCGATTCTTGCCATGGTCTGAACAGCTTCAACAGGATAATCACCCGCAGCTGTCTCTCCTGATAACATAATCGCATCAGAACCATCAAGAACGGCGTTACATACATCAGACGCTTCAGCTCTTGTACAGCGAGGATTCTTGGTCATTGAATCCAGCATATGTGTAGCCGTAATGACAAACTTGCCATGACGGTTGGCAGCTTCAATAATCTTCTTCTGATAGATTGGTACAAATTCCGTATGAACTTCTACACCCAGGTCACCTCTTGCGACCATGATACCATCAGCTGCTTCAAGGATACTTTCAAGATTATCAAAACCTTCCTGGTTTTCAATCTTGGCAATCAGCTGAATCTTTGGTTTACCCATTTCGGTAGTGATTCTTCTGATCTTCATGATATCTTCAGCGGTTCTGGTGAATGAGCAGGCGATAAAGTCTACATCATTCTGACATCCGAAACGGATATCCGCATCATCCTTCATTGATACAAACGGCATAGACAGTTTTACACCTGGAACATTACAGCCCTTCTTGGATGCGAGTTCACCGTTTACTTCAACACGGCACTTCATTTCATTTCCATCATTTTCTAAGATTGTCAGTTTCTGTTTACCGTCATTGACCAAGATATAGTCACCGGCCTTAACGTCATCAAAGAGTTCTTTACACTGGATGGTAAAACGCTCATGTGTGCCTTCACAGTCTTCCTTCTGGATAATAACTGTTTCACCACGCTGATATGTTTCAACATCATTCTTGAAAGTTCCAAGACGGATTTCCGGACCCTTGGTATCTAACATAATACCCAGGTTAACACCATTTTCTTTTTCAACTTTACGTACGGTATCTATCTTCTTCTGATGTTCCTCATGAGAACCGTGTGAGAAGTTAAGTCTTACAATATTCATGCCTTCTTTGGCAAGTTTCAGAATTGTATCGTAGTCTTCACTTGCAGGACCTAAAGTACATACAATTTTGGTCTGTTTCATTAACATATTTATCCCTCCGACTAAAATCTATTATGACACAAAAACGCCCTATTAATATAATAAACCGTTTATATCATCAATTCTTTCTCTGGCTTTGGTATAGCCATGATAGTAGGAAAGTGACAGTGCATCTTCATCCGACTCCAGACGCGATACCTCACTTATGGTAGGTCTTAAGAGTACTATCTTTCCTTCCTTTTCCATTTCTTCGCAGTATTTTACCTGTGAATAATATAATTCTGTACGATCATATCCCGCCTTAATAAACTCCGGATAATCTTTGTACATCCTCTTATATAGGATTTTCTGTGCTTCATTTGTAACAGAATAACTTCCTTCTTTTCTTGTCGCAACGACAACTGCCCTATCATATCCCATATCAAAGGCGTGCTTCAAAGGAATAGAATCGGCAATACCTCCATCCTGATAAAGCTGTCCATCAATCTCTACAGGTGATGTCAGAAACGGCATTGAACATGAAGCCTTACCGATAAGTCTTATTTTTTCGATATCATCGGAACTCATATATTCAGCCTTACCCGTATTGATATTTGTCACGACAAACTCAAACGGAATATGTTTCTCATCAAGCCAGCTGTAATCATATCCCAGTTCCTCAGCGTACTCATAGAAAATCTTATCAAGATTGATAAACTTTTTATTCTCTATCAGCTCACCTATACCAAAAAAAGGATTTTCTTTGGTTTCCATGAGGCATCTTTTCATGTATTTTCTCTGTTTACCAAGATACTGAAGGGCATTGCAGGAACCGGCAGAAACCGCACAGATATAATCAAACTGAACGTTATTGTCTATAAAATAATCCATGACTCCGGAAGTAAAGATCCCTCTTAAGGCTCCGCCTTCCAGAACTAACGCTGTTTTCATAATTTAATTGTATTACAAATAAAAAAATGTGATGTAATAATGAAGAAAACGAAAGTAATTAAGGAGAAAAATATATGGCTGAAGAAGTAATGCACCATCTTAAAATGTCCAAGGGACAGATTGGAAAATATGTCATCCTGCCAGGAGATCCGGGAAGAGTTGAAAAGATCGCCCAGTATCTTGATAATCCGTATTACGTTATGACAAACAGGGAATACACAACCTGGAACGGAACGATAGAAGGAGAAACCGTAACTGTCATGTCGACCGGTATGGGAGGTCCATCAACGGCCATTGCCATCGAAGAACTCAAGAAACTTGGTGCGGAAGTTCTGATTCGCGTAGGTACTGCCGGAGGTATAGATCCGGAAGTCGTACCGGGAACCCTGATTATTCCTACAGGCGCCATCAGAAAAGAAGGTACCACCAGAGAATACGCTCCTATCGAATACCCTGCCGTTCCTGATTATTCCCTGGTCAGAGAACTTGAAGAAGCTGCCGGCAGACTTGGCTATCCGACAAAACTCGGAGTAAGTGAATCCAAAGATTCCTTCTATGGCCAGCACTCTCCTGAATCAATGCCGGTAGCCTATGAACTTCTGGATAAATGGGAAGCCTGGAAACAGTGTGGAGCTGTAGCTTCGGAAATGGAAAGTGCAGCCTTGTTTATCGTAGCCGGTATAAGAAGGATGAAATCGGCAGCGATAATGCTGCTGTGCAGAAATATCGAAAGAGAAAAGAAATATAATCTTTATGACAGCGAATGGGATACATCTCACGCCATAGAAACCGCAGTAGAAGCTATTCGATCAATTATCCTGAAAGAAAAAAACAGTAATCAAAAAAAGTAAGCTCAGCTTACTTTTTTAATCTATATCGTGATCGCAATACAGGCACTTTACTCTGCCGTTTTTTATGACGGCCTTATGTTTGAGTTCCTGTTCATGCTGAGTGATACATACCGGATTCTTGCAGAAGTATTTATTCACATATACTTCTCCATAATCCCTCTTCACTTCTTTTCCTTCTTCAGCTTCCTTAAGCAACTTAAGAATAAGAGCCATACGCATATATCTTCCATATAAGGTCTGTTTGATATATACAGCTCTAGGATCATCATCAACCGCTACACTTATCTCATTTACTCTAGGTAATGGATGCATGACAATCATATCCTTTTTCGCAGTCTCTAATTTATCAGGAGTAAGAATATATGAATCCTTTAATCGCATATAAGTCTCTTCGCAGTCAAATCTTTCCTTCTGAATGCGGGTCATATATAAGATATCAAGCTTTGGCATAGCCTCTTCAAGACTTACTGTTTCTTCAAAATTATTACGGTCTTTTCCATCAAAGACATATTCAGGACACCTTAGTTCCTCTGGTGATATCAGCACAAATTTAATACCACTGTAACGGGACATTGCCGCAATTAAAGAATGTACGGTTCTGCCATATTTCAGGTCACCGCATAAACCGATAGTAAGATTATCAAGATGACCTTTTTCCTTATAGATTGTAAGCAGATCCGCTAAGGTCTGGGTAGGATGGAAATGTCCACCATCGCCACCATTGATTACCGGAACCATTGTATAATCAGCCGCAACCAGAGCTGCGCCTTCGTTTGGATGTCGAATCGCAATGATATCAACATAGCCTGATACGACTCTGATTGTATCGGCAACCGATTCACCCTTGGATACCGAAGAATTGGCGGCACCTGCCATCGTGATGACATTGCCACCCAGATAATGCATAGCCGATTCAAAAGACATCCTGGTACGTGTTGATGGCTCATAGAATAAGGTTGCCAGCTGTTTTCCTTCACAGGCTTTCGCGTATTTTTCAGGATGATCGATGATATCACATGCACACTTGATCAGTTCATCCAGTTCTTCAACTGAAAGATCAAGAATATCAATAACACTTCTCATTATCCGATCCAGCTTTCATCACTTGGATTGTCTCTGAATTTAATGAGACGTTCTACATCTTCAGACTTGATATAGTTTTCTTCTGCTGCCACTTTTGTGATCACATCAAAGTTTGTCAGTGAAAAGTTTTTAACCTTCGCTTCTTCAAGTCTTAATAGACCCTTTTTCATACCATAGGTAAAGATTGAAACAATACCCAGTACTTCCGCTCCGGCTTCTCTTAAGATATCCACAACTTCAATTACACTTCCACCTGTTGAAATAAGATCTTCCACAACCACGACCTTCTGACCAGGTAAAAGTTTACCTTCAATCTGATTCTTACGACCATGGTCCTTGGCGCCTGATCTTACATAACCCATAGGCAGTTCCAGTATATGAGCCGTAATAGCGGCATGGGCAATACCGGCAGTTGATGTACCCATCAGTACTTCCACTTCAGGATAGTTTTCCTTAATCAGTTCAGCCAGTCCGTTTTCGACGTCACATCTTACTTCATGATCAGATAAGGTCAGACGGTTATCAGTATAAACCGGTGACTTGATGCCTGAGGCCCAGATAAACGGTTCTTCAGGTCTGAAGAATACCGCCTTGATCTTCAGTAAATCTTTCGCAATCTTTTCGTTTAATTCCATCCTAGTCCACAAACTCCTTTACACATCTTCTGTATGCCGCAACAGGATCTTCCGCTTTCGTAATAGGTCGACCCACTACAATATAATCAGAACCGATTTCCTTCGCTTGAGCAGGTGTCATGACTCTTTTCTGATCACCGTTATCATTATCCGCAAATCTCACGCCAGGCGTTACGGTCAAGAAATCTTTTCCGCATCTTTCATGAACCTTTGAAGCCTCTAATGGTGAACATACAACACCATCAAGCCCTGCCTCCTTGGCCTTGGCCGCATAATGCATTACCACATCCGCAATAGGTTCTTTTATCAGCAGATCTTCTTCCATTGATATCTGATCGGTTGAAGTAAGCTGCGTTACCGCAATCAGTAATGGTCTAGAACCATCAGGTCTTGTAAGACCTTCTAAAGCTGCCGACATCATCGCAACAGTACCTGCCGCATGAAGATTAATGATATCGACATCAAGATTAGACAAAACCGCCATCGCTTTCTTGACTGTATTAGGGATATCATGAAGTTTCAGGTCTAAGAAAATCTTATGACCTCTTCTTTTGATTTCTCTTACAATTGAAGGACCTTCTGCATAATAGAGTTCCATACCAATCTTCAAAAAAGGTTTTTCTTCCTTGAAGTTGTCTAAGAACGCATAAGTCTTTTCTGCGCTTTCAAAGTCGCAGGCAATAATTACATCTCTACCCATTGTGTGCTACTCCTCTGATTTCTTCTAAATTTTTAATTCCATATTTATCCATAACGATTGGCAAATCGTTAATGATCTTTACTGCTGCCATAGGATCTACCAGCAGGACTGAGCCGATCTCTACCGCTGTCGCCCCAGCCATAATCATCTCAATGACATCTTCAGCACTTGATACGCCACCTAAACCGATAATTGGAATATCAACCGCTTCATATACCTGATAGACCATTCTTAGGGCTACCGGGAAAACGCCAGGTCCACTGTATCCACCGGTCGTATTGGCAAGTACCGGTTTTTTACTCTTAAGATCAATCTTCATACCAAGAAGCGTGTTTATAAGAGATATGCCGTCCGCTCCACCATCTTCAGCTGCCTTAGCCATCTTAACAATATCTGTCACATTAGGTGTAAGCTTAACTATTAACGGTTTTGTGGTAACTTCCTTAACCGCCCTTACAAGATCCCTCAATGTATCCGGATCAGTCCCAAAGCTCATACCCCCGTGTTTAACATTTGGACAGGAGACATTGAGTTCTATCCAGCCTACGATATCTTCCTTATCAATCTTTTCACAGTTACTTACATATTCTTCTTTCGAAAAACCACAGATATTGGCCATAACCTTCTTATGGAAGACTTTTTCAAGTTCCACCAGTTCATGACTGATTACCTTTTCAATACCCGGATTCTGTAAACCTACAGAATTAAGTAACCCCGCTTCGCATTCCGCAATTCTCGGTAACGGATTGCCAAGTCTTGGTTCAGCTGTCGTTCCTTTAAAAGAGAATGTCCCCAGGATATTGATATCGAAGATATCATTGAATTCATATCCGTAATTAAATGTTCCAGAGGCAGGAATGATGGGGTTATCCAGTTTGATACCGCAAAGATTTACTTTTGTATCTACCATACAATTTCCTCCTTATAGAAGATGGGACCATCCTTGCAGACTCTCTTATATCCGTTTTTGACCGGTGTCGAACAGCCCATACAGGCTCCATATCCGCAACCCATCCTCGCTTCAAAACTGTACTGTCCTGAAGTATCTGTCCTGTCATATACCGCCTTTAACATCGGCAAAGGTCCACAGGTATAGACATATGTATAATTTTCAGGAAGCGCGTCTGTCACAAATCCCTTTATGCCATAGCTTCCATCAACGGTTGTCACTGCAACTTCAATTCCCAGTTTTCTGAATTCTTCTTCGCCAAAGATTTCTTCCTTTGTGTTGAAACCTAAAATCACATAAGGTTTTTTACCCTCTTCAATCAGTTTCTTCGCCAGATAATAGAGTGGAGGAACACCAACGCCTCCACCTATCAGTAAAGGTTTTTTACCTGATAAAGATAAATCATACCCGTTACCAAGTTCTGACATGATCTGAAGTTTAATTCCTTCATCCATCTTCGACATATCATCAGTTCCGTGTCCCACAACCTTATAGATTAAAGTGAGTTCATCATCACTTACATCATAGACAGATATCGGTCTTCTTAAATATCTTTGTGGCAGTTTAATATTTACAAACTGACCCGGTCTGATATTTTCCGTATCACCCTTTAAAGTCATCATATATACCGAAGAAGTTAAAGGTTTATTCTCTTTCACAGTATAAATACTATCCTTCATATTCCTCCTTCAGCCTTTCATCAATATAGGCAATTTTTCCATCCTTTACTGTCAGCATACACTTCCCTTTGACCTTCCAGCCTAAAAACGGTGTAGCCTTACCCATGGACAGAAAATCCTTATTATCTATCTCATATTCTTCGTTTAAATCATATACGGTAAAATCACTGTTTCCTAAAGGAATTCCAAATCTTTTTCTTGGATTAAAAACCATCAGTTCCATCAGTCTGTCCAAAGATATTATTCCCTTTTCAACCAGATATGTATAAAGTACAGGGAAGGCTATTTCTAGACCCACTATACCCATAGCGGAACCTTTTAAACCCCGGCTTTTTTCTTCCTCACTGTGTGGGGCATGGTCGGTGGAAATCATATCGATGGTTCCATCCTTGATACCTTCAATCAGTGCTTTTTTATCAGCACTAGATCTGATAGGCGGATTCATCTTGAAGTATCCATCATCTTTTAGCATCATATCATCCATCAATAGATAATGCGGTCCTACTTCACACGTCACATCAGCACCCATTTTCTTATATTTACGGATAATATCTACAGTCTCCTTACATGAAATATGACAGACATGGAAAGCGCATCCCGTCTCTAAAGACAGTCTGCAGTCTCTTTCAACTTCTTCATATTCGCTCGCAGAACATATACCCTTATGATTATTGATTCTGGCGTATTCTCCATCATGGATATAGCCTCCATTGAGTAAATCATTAACTTCGCAATGGGCCACGATCATTTTATTAAGTGATTTGGCCCTGATCATTGCCTGTCTCATCATCTCTTCATTCTGTACGCCTCTTCCATCATCAGAAAAAGCTATGGCTTCTTTCATATCTTCCATATCAGATAATTCCTTACCCATTTCACCTTTGGTGATTGAGGCATATGGATAGACATCTATTACCGCATCTTTATTAATGATATCGAGTTCAACCTGCAGATGTTCCTTTGAATCTGGTACAGGATTGAGGTTAGGCATGGTACATACAGCTGTATAGCCCCCATGAGCGGCAGCCATCGTACCTGTCTTAATAGTCTCTTTATAAGAAAAACCCGGCTCACGAAGGTGCACATGCACATCGCAAAAACCGGGAAAAACAGTATATCTGTCATGAAGAGAAGACAGTTCAAGTGGAGAATTTTCAGTATATATCAATGCGTCTTTTCTATATACTTCAGGACCCATTTATTTCTCCTTTCTTCTGTCTTATCTTTTTTATCTTTTATATTTTCATATAGTCACTTTCAATTGTCAACAAAAAACGCTCCTAAAGAGCGTTTACGCTGTCTGCGTTTTTAAGAAGGGTAATAATTCCCCAGATAACAAGGAATGGCAGGATGAGTTTTACAAAACCCAGTGCCAGACCGATGATCAGAACAAGTGGCAGAAACAGTACTCCAAAGAACAGTTTCAGAATGCCAAAGCTCAGATTCATGATTAGACCAATAAGGTCTTTAAACACAAACACAAACAGTACAAGGAATAATAAATACATCATCGTACAAATCCTCCTTTTTAATAGACCGGCCTAAGTGGCCTTAAGATTCAGATAATATCTGTAAAGTCTAATGACTTAATACAGCTCACTAAGACGATCAAGTTCGTCGAGAATATCTTCAACCTCATCAGCGAGTCTGTTCAGCTGTTTCTTACTATCGCTGATTCGGCTTAAGGCCATAATATCCACAAAGGTATTGTCCATGAAGATATCCACAAATCTGAAGAAATCACCGGTAGAAATATCAGGAATACCACTAAGGACATTCACATCTCTTAATTCCTTTTCAAAACGGTAGAGATCATCTTCAAGTTTTCTCATAACCCTTTCAGCGTCATCCATCTTGGAATGTTTGATCATTGAAGAAAGAAAACTTCTCTTGGAAAACATATCGAGCAGTCCCCAGTTTCTGGCACTGTCAAGATAGTCTATAGCTTCATCGATGCGGTCAAGTACTCTTTCACCGGCACTGATGGCTTCTTGAATTTCAACGGATTCATTTATTTTCATCTTTCCTTCCTCCTTTGATTAATTTAATTTTAAGATTTCCCCTGTTATGAATAAACCCAAATTTTACAGAAATAAATATGATTATTACCGTAATTTTGGCAAAATAGAAATATGGGAAGAAAATCAGTCAAAGAAAACAAAAACCGTTATCAGGAAATTCGAGAAGAACTTAATCTTACAAGGGAAGAAGCTTCCGAACTTCTGGAATTTATCTCTGATGACCGCCTGGAAAAAATAGAAAACGAAAAGACGGCTATAAGACCGGAAGAAGTTTTAAAGATGTCGGAAGCCTATAAGAAGGCCGATCTATGTAACTATTACTGTTCTCATGAATGTCCAATCGGACAAAGATATGTACCGGAAGTAGAAAGTAAACAGTTATCACAGATTACTCTGGAGATGCTGGCGACACTGAATACTCTCGAAAAAGAAAAGAACAGACTTATAGAAATAACGGTTGATGGAATCATATCCGAAGATGAATACGCTGATTTCAATAAGATTAAAGAACAGCTCGATGAAATGTCCAAAACCATCGCATCATTACAGATGTGGATAAATAACGAACTGAATAAATAATAAATTGTATATTTCCTCACGAATATATTGTTAAGTAATATTTCTTGGAGGAATTATACAAAAAATTTCTATCAGTAAACAAAAAAGTACCTCATCATCAATATTCAGAGGTACTTTTTAATATCAGAGATTATCTTTCAGCTACTACTTCAATTTCAATCATCGCACCCTTAGGTAAGGCGACTACCTGGAAGGCAGCTCTTGCTGGGGCAGGATCTTTGAAGAATGTCGCATAGACATCATTCATCTTGGAGAAATCACCAAGATTGGTCATAAGAACAGTTGTCTTTACGACTTTATCCATGGAAGAACCTGCTTCTTCTAGGATTGCCTTGATATTGTTTAAGGACTGTGCTGTCTGCTTCTCAATGGTATCAGCCATTGTGCCTGTTTCAGGATTTACAGGAATCTGTCCTGATACAAAGATCAGATCTCCGGTAATAATTGCCTGAGAATAAGGTCCGATAGCTCCTGGAGCTTTTGCACATACGATTTTTTCTTTCATTAGTCTAATTCCGCCTTTCCTGTATATAACTGATAATAACGACCCTTAAGATTAATCAGATCGTCATGGTTTCCTCTTTCAACTATTTCTCCATGTTCAAGCACGATAATCGCATCGGCATTGCGGACTGTTGAAAGACGGTGGGCAATGACAAATGTCGTTCTGCCCTTCATCAGTTCATCCATACCTTTTTCTATCAGTTTTTCCGTATGGGTGTCAATAGAAGATGTCGCTTCATCAAGAACCATAACCGGAGGATTGGCTACGGCAGCTCTTGCAATATTCAGCAGCTGTCTCTGCCCCTGAGAAAGATTTGAGCCGTTGGCACTTAAGACAGTCTGATAACCATGAGGGAGTCTTTCAATAAATGATGAGGCATTACATCTTTTGGCTGCCGCAATACATTCTTCATCGCTCGCTTCAAGATTACCATAACGGATATTATCCATAATGGTTCCCGAGAAAAGATTGGTATCCTGTAAAACCATACCTACTGATCTTCTTAAATCATTCTTGTTGATCTCTTTGATAGGTATGCCATCATAGGTAATCATTCCGTTTTCATCTTCTATATCATAGAAACGGTTAATGAGATTGGTGATAGTAGTCTTACCTGCACCGGTAGAACCGACAAACGCAATCTTCTGTCCCGGTTTGGCATATAATGATATATCCTTCAGGATGGTCTTTTTATTGTCATATGAGAAGGTAACGTTGTTTAATCTAATATCACCTTTGAGTTCAATATATTTGGCTGGTTCAACCGGAATCTTCCAGGCCCAGCGGTTGGTATGTTCCTTTGTTTCAACAAGTTCTTCTTTTCCTTCTTCAACATTGACAAGACTGATAATGCCGTAATTGAGTTCTGCTTCCTTATCCATGAGATCAAATACTCTTTCCGCACCGGCCAAAGACATCATGATGCCGTTAAACTGCTGTGAGATATTGGATATAGGTCCCGCAAACTGTCTTACAAACATCAGAAATGATGCGAAAGCACCGATACCGATAGTACCGTCAATGCACATTTCACCACCGACTACCGCTACAATTGCGAAAGTCACATATGCCAGATTGGCATTGATAGGCATAAGAACTGAGGCGTAGGCGTTGGATCTGACAGAATATTCATATAGAAGATCTGAATATTCTTTGAAACCATCTACGGTCTGTTTCTCATGATTGAAGACTTTGATGACTTTCTGTCCGGAGAACATTTCCTGGGCATAGCCATTGATGTTGGAAACCTGCTGCTGCAGACCGGCAAAGGTTTTTCTTGAACCCTTGGCAAGAAGATATGTTGCCACAAGCATTGCACAAAGTGACAGAAAGACCACAAAGGTCAGTTTCAGATTCAGCACCAGCATACAGCCGAAACATCCGACTATCGTAATTATCGCCGTCATTAAAGAAGGGAAGGCATCAGATATCATCGGTCTTATCGTATCGATATCGTTTGTATAGTAGTTCATCACCTGTCCGTGTGTTCTTCCATCAAAAAAAGAAACAGGCATTTTTTCCATAATCCTAAAAAGATCCTTACGCATATCGTCCAGCATTCCCGTAGAAACATTGGAAATCAGACGCGAATATAAATATGAAGAGATGACTCCAATAATATAGACAAGCGCCATAATAATCAGAAGTCTGATAAGAGTACTGAAATCAGGATTTTCGGTGCCGATATTAGGCACAATGCCATCATTCAGGATAGGTGTCAGAAGATACGAAGAGATAACTCCTGCCAAGGATGAAAAGACAATACAGATAATGGCCACAATAAACTGGAATCTGTAATTTTTCATGATATATGATACAGTTCTTTTTATGGTTCCAAGGACATCGTTGGCTTTGGAAGTTCTTAACTGCTGGTATTTCTGTTCAGCCATTATTCCATCGCTCCTTTCATCTGAGTTTCATAAAGATCACGGTATACTTCGTTTCTTTCAAGCAGTTCCTCATGATTACCGATATCTTCAATCTTTCCTTCATTCATAATAATGATACGGTTGGCCTCTTTGATTGAACTTACACGCTGGGCGATGATGATGGTTGTCATACCACTCAGTTTTTCTTTCAAGGCAAGCTGTATGCGATGATCGGTATCAGTATCGACCGCACTTGTTGAGTCATCAAGAATGATGATCTTAGGTTTTTTCAATAGAGCACGCGCAATACAAAGACGCTGTTTCTGACCACCGGAAACATTTGTTCCACCCTGGCCGAGATCGTGCTCATAGCCATCAGGGAATCTCATGATAAAATCATCAGCCTGGGCATTCTTACACGCTTCCACAACTTCTTCATGACTTGCCTCAGGATTACCCCACTTCATGTTTTCTTCAATTGAACCGGAGAACAGGGTATTCTTCTGTAAAACCATTGATACCGCATCTCTTAAAGTCTTCAGTTTATATTCTCTGACATTATGTCCTGATACCAGAACTTCACCTTCTGTAGCTTCGTAAAGTCTTCCAATCAGCTGTACCAGACTTGTCTTACTTGAACCGGTAGGGCCTAAAATACCTATTACTTCACCACTTTCAATCTTGAGATTTATATCATTAAGTACATTTCTGTCAGCATCTTCAGAATATTTGAAACAGACATTCTTAAACTCAATCTCTCCGTTTTCAACCTTCAAAGAAGGATCAGCATCTTCATCAGTAATATGTATTACTTCATCAAGTACTTCATTGGTTCTATCAATTGATGCCTGTGCCATAACAATCTGCATAAAGACACTCGATATCATTAACAGTGCAAACATTATTGCCCTTACATACTGTAAATAAGCCATAAAATCACCCGTCAGCATCGTACCGCCAATGATATCCCTGCCACCCATCCAGGCTACAGCGATCATACAGGTATACATTACCAGTTCAAAGAAAGGCCTATCCAGAATGACAATTCTTTCAGCCTTGCGCTGTGAATTCATAACTTCAGCAGAAGTCTTTTCAAACTTCTCGTTTTCATAATCTTCACGTACAAAAGTCTTTACAACTCTTATACCATCAATATTCTGTTCCAGATTTTCATCAAGCGCATCAAACTTCAGCATCATTTCCCTGAATTTAGGATGAGCCTTGGCATATAAAAATATCAGACCGCCACCAAGAACCGGAATAATCAGCGCAAATATAGCCGCAATCTTATTGTTCAGACGGTATACAAAGTAAGCTGATATGGCCAGATTAAACGGCGCTCTGATCAATGTTCTTACAATTGAAACATACGCCATTCTAAGCATTCTCATATCTGTTGTCAGACGCATGACAATAGTTGATACCGGGAATTTTTCAATATTCTGAAAGTCAAATGTCTGTATCTTCTCAAAAAGAGCCATACGCAGATTATAAACAAAACGTGTAGAAGAAATAGAAGAAAACAAACCCGACAAAGCACCCATAACTGCCGCAACTACCGCCAGAACGACAATCTTTATGCCACCCGTAACAATATAGTCGAGATCTCCTCCCATAGCATAAATACCATTATTGATGATATCGGACATTACCAAAGGAATAAGTGCATCAAAAACAACCTCCAGAATCGTAAATACCGGTCCCAGAAGCGCTGCCCACCATCCGTCTTTTGTATATTTCAAAAGTAATCTGAACATAATTTACCTCTTCTTTACAACGCAAACTTCATTATCGCACAAATAAAAAAAAGATGTAAGAAATATAATCAGTAGAAAAAATAGATAATGCTCATCAGAAAATTACCGAAAAGATAAGCCAATGAACACGCTAACACAAAATAAAGCACATATGTCTGTCTGACCTTACCCTTTAAGATAAACTTCGAAAAATCAAGAGCCATCAGCCCATACATCGAAAGAAAAAAACATAAAAGATAAATTATTACTCTAATATAAAACGTGCTCATATATAAAGTTTCCTTTCACGTAGACATTCCTAATATTCAGATCATCATCCATAATCACCATATCCGCATATTTACCCTTCTCAATCGTTCCATACTGTGAATCAAGACCATAGAACCTGAAGGCATTGTATGATGAATAACACAATAAATCCGTATATGATGTCCCTAATTCTCTTAATACTTTCATTTCATCATTAATCGATACGACACTTCCGGCATAATGACCATCATCCGTTATGATTGACGTGCCCTTCTTGATACAGTTTCTGGACATGAAAAAGTATTCTCCATCAGGAAGACCTCTTGCGATACTGGAATCAGAGACAATCATCAGCTTATCCCTGTCAATATTATTCAGCACCAGCTTTAAGACATTTCTGTCAATGTGATTTCCGTCAGTGATAATCTCGCACATCCACCTGTTCATGAATGCACAGTTGACTAAAGTAATATCACGGTGATGTAATCCCCTCATCGCATTGAAAAGATGGGTAAAACCATCAACATTCTCATCCAAATCTCCTAATACGGCATCCGAATGTCCACACATTACCTTTACATTGTTTTCCTTTAACAGTTTACCGATATCTTTTGCCCCATCAAGTTCATAGGCGATAGTCATCTGTCTTAACTTATCAGTATTTTCAAGAATATCCTTCACCACATTTATATCAGGCATCAGAAACTTCTCAGGATTACCGATACCAAGATGTTTCTTACTAAGATATGGACCTTCCATATGTATACCTTCATAACGGGCATATTTTCCTTCATAGGTATTGAATAAAGAAAATCTTTCTTTAAAAAGATCAGGACTTACATCATAGGAAATACTTGAAAGAAATGATGTCGTGCCAGACTTCGCCATCTCCAGACTTGCCTCGTCCATCTTTTCCCTATCCGCTGTATCAAAAGATATCCCCTTAATACCGTGGGTATGGGTATCAAAATTTCCAGGCATGACTAAAGATCCCTTAAGATCTATAATCTTAACGTCTTCAGTTTCTTTTACCTTATTTGACTGCGGGAATACATCTATAATTCTTTCATCTTCAACAAGTATCGCCCCATCCATATATTCTCTATACGGATCAACAATGATATGTCCATGTGTAAATAGATACTTCATTATCCAAGACACTCCCTTATTTCATCTATTGATATCGGACCTTCTCTTAAAATCCTTATATCATCAGATGATACATCCACAATCGTTGAAGACATCTGTCCTCTGGCATCTTCCATAATGATTCCCTCAATATGATCTTTCATACATTCGTAGACACTTTCCCAATTAAGTAAAGATCCGTTACCTGATATATTGGCACTTGTCACCATAATCGGATGATCAAGTTTACTTATCAGTTCAAGTATCCATTCATCATCAGGAACTCTGATACCGATAGTATCTTTACCCTGGGTAACATAGTCTTCTACTTCTTCTTTCTTTTTATAGACTAAAGTTATAGCCCCCGGCATAAATCTTTCCATAATCTTTTCGGCATCTATATTTATATAAGCTATTCTTTCAATCATTTCTTTAGAGTTACACATTACCGGTAAAGCCTTATTGAAATCTCTGCCCTTTACTTCATAGACTCTGGAAATAGATTCTTTATCCATCTTACACGCCAGGCCAAAAACAGTATCGGTTGGAAAAGCGACAAGACCGCCATTATTTAGTATTTCTATGATTTTATTAATATCTTTTTTACTTAATTTCAGTGTTTCCATACATTCAAATTATATTACAAAAAATCCCTGACCATGAGGCCAGGGATATATCTTATTAATTACCTTCGTATAAGGCGTATACTTCCGAAACCGGAGTATGACACTGAACGGCAAGTATCAGTTTACTTAACATCCATCCGATAGACAGGGTTCTGATCTTTGTCGTCTTCTTGAGTTCTTCAATCGGAACCGGAATGGAGTTAGATACGACAACTTCTTTGATGGCTGAATCTTCAATACGCTGGGTAGCGTTATGAGAGAAGAGTCCATGAGCGATACAGACATAGATATCTTTAGCCCCGTTTTCCTTAAGGATATTGGCCGAAGCGATTAAAGAACCGCCGGTATCACAGATATCATCGACGATAATCGCATCCATGCCTTCAACATCACCGATGACATTGCAGGCTTCACAGACATTGGCCTGTGGACGTCTTTTATCGACAATCGCGATGGTTGTACCTAACATTTCTGCGAGATTTCTCGCACGTTTTACACCACCATGGTCAGGAGATACAACTACTGTCTTTTCAGGATCAAGGTTCTTTCTTCTGAAGTACTGGCCCATCATAGGAACAGTAGTCAGATCATCAACCGGACAGTTGAAGAAACCCTGAATCTGCGCAGCGTGTAAATCAAATGTAACTACACGGTTTGCGCCGGCTTCTTCTAACATCTTCGCAACCAGTTTTGCGGTAATCGGCTGACGTGGATAGGCTTTACGGTCCTGTCGCGCATAACCAAAATACGGAATAACACAGGTAATCTCGGAAGCTGAAGATCTTCTTGCGGCATCAATCGCAATCAGCACTTCCATTAATGTATCATTAACCGGTTTACAGGTACTCTGAATAAAATATACTCTTTTGCCACGGACACTTTCACCCAGTTCTACAAGGGTTTCACCATCCGCAAAATGTTTAACCTCAATCTTACCAAGTTCAAGATTAAGATAGTGACATACTTCTTTGGCAAGGTTATGTGAAGAAGTAAGTGAGAAGATCTTTACATCATCAAGATTGGCCCCACCAAGTCTTTCCGCTTCTTCTTTAGAAAACTTTTTAATAATCTTATGTCTTATTTCATATGATTCATAATCAAGCTCTTCATAATCTCTTAAACCATCATTAGGAATCATAAAACTTCCGCATACTTCACCTTCACAGACCATTATTGAAGGATTTTCCTTCTTCAACAGTCTTCGATAATCATCACCGTTTGTTTCAGGATATAAAGGAGATACCAGTAAGGTCTTACCTTCTTCTTTTTCTATAATATCTATTACTTCATCAATTTCCATACCTGTCTCACAACCCGGAATTTCCAGTTTAAGACCTACAATATAGATATTTTTAATGGCATTTACCTTCTTTAATTCATCTACTGTATGAATAAGAAGGTTACCACCAAGATATGGAGCTTTAGACAGAGACTGTTCTTCTTCATTTCTGATAAAGATGATTGCGTTATTCATGTTTCCACCTCTTTAGACATACTAATTATATACAAATATTTACAATAATAGGATACATATTGTGTGTTATTATTTAAGTACAGCAGCTGGCCCGGTTCGCTAGAAAAATGGAGCGGGGTATGGCTGCTTTATTGTTTATAACTGTATTTTATGTTAATATATATTTGTCGCAGGCGAGCCGGTTCGCTAGAAAAAATGGAGCGGGTTACGTCTGCTTTTTTTCTGCCTTTATTATCGCGACCACTTTCAGTTTTCTTTTGATAATAACGTGCATCTTTGTCTTGGCAGATTCACTCAGTCTTCTTTTTACTATAGCGATGGCATCTTTATCAGATATACCGGCGTTAGTTATATCAAGTATTACACCACCAGGTTCTCTTTCGGTATTGCTGTTTATCTGATATATGGCAATTTTTAATCTTTTGGATAAACCGGATGCCCCGTTCAGATTTTTCAGATCCCACCATTTTCCTTTCCAGATATAATCTGGTTTGGATTCACTGTCTTTACGATTCAGTTCTTCGTTTATGCATATAATATCTCCACCAAAATTATCTTTAATCCAGTATGCTGTTTTATATTCGTTTTTATTTCTGTCAATTCTATAACCATTCTGTTTTATTACTCTTCCAATACCGGGAGTACAGTCTCTCATAAATTCTTTTTCAACTCTTCTGACTCTCCAGACTCTGTTAAACCAGAACATTTTTCCGTTTCTTCTATAGTAAACAATGTCCTTATTTCCTTTTAAAACCATTCTTTAATCCTCTATTCCTTCTTCATGTATTTTTGCCTAATACATTATTCGTAAAAGAATGGGGATATCCTAAATTATTCTTTAAATAAATTTAGCACTCGTTTATCAGGAGTATTAGCACTTTCCTATTGACAGTGCTAATGAAAGTGATATTATAAGAATGGTTAAGGAATTAACCCACATACAAATGAGAAACAAGGAGGTATTTAAAATGAGAAATTTCCCTATGTATAACAGATATAACAGCTTATTCGATGAAATGTTTGATGATTTCATGCCAAAACCATTAGAAACTACTTCTTTCATGAAGACTGACGTTCATGAAAAGGACGGTTATTTCACTCTCGATATTGAACTTCCAGGATACAAGAAAGAAGATGTATCTATTGAAATCATGGATGGATATCTGACAATCAGCGCAAGACATGAATACTCTGATGAAGAAAAGAATGATAAAGGTCAGCTGATCAGACAGGAAAGATCATTCGGATCATGTTCAAGAAGCTTCTATGTCGGCGACAACATCAAAGCTGAAGATGTCAACGCTAAGTTTGAAGAAGGAATGCTGATGGTATCTCTTCCTTCATCCAAACAGAAGGCTATTGAAACCAAACAGATTGTTTCCATAAATTAGTTCCCCCCTAAGGACACGAATCGTGTCCTTTTATTTTAAAAAGTCTCTTTCGAGACTTTTATATTTCTTGGCTTTTTATCCTATCGTGTGTATGTGTCTTTGCTATGTCTTCATATG
>JAUNIH010000078.1 GCA_030523555.1 Erysipelotrichaceae bacterium | reverse complement strand
TCGCAAGAGAATAAGAAGAAAGAATTGCGAGAGAGGAAGCAGCAAGAATTGCTGAAGAAGAAGCTAAAGCTGCTGAAGAATCGGAAAAATCATATATCTCTGATCTTATTGCAGAACTCAGAGCACAGATGATCAAAGAAGATGAAGAAAAGGCTGAAGAAGAAAGAAAGAGAGCTCAGGCATATGAAGAAATCTCTGGTATGTATCCTTATCTTCCAAAGAGCTTTATATCCATTGTCTATGATCTGAAGGAAGAACTTGCAAACTCTTATCCTCAGGGTGTAGAATTAGTTCTTCTTAACAGAATCCGTTTCAAGGATGTTGAGAAACTCAGACAGTTTGTGGAAATCACACTGAATCACGGATATCAGATCAACGCTGATGAAGAACAGCTTATTGTTGATATTATGAATTCCTTCATCAACAGTGATGGAAAGATTATTATGGATATATTTGAAGTGGCTAATCAGGCATATGTACTGGAAGGTGAATATGAAGGTTACCGCGTAATATATGAAGAAAATTAAGAGAGGAAATATATATGGCATTATTTAGAACAAAAAACCAGGAAGATGATACAGAAACAGTTACTATACCTGATTTTGTTGAAGACAAAACAGAATCAAAGAGTGAAAGTGTAGATATGTCTATCTTCAAGATGGCTGATGATAAGGATTTATATGATGAACCTGCAGCCGGAAGTGATGATGAATATGTTGAAGTAAGTGAAGGTAAAGGTAACAATCTGCTTCTGATTATACTGATTGTATTACTTACTATCTGTACAGCAGCAGCTGCATTCTTTGCCTACAGAGAACATAACAATTATGTTGATGCCAATACCAAATTATCTCAGGTACTGGCTAATGAAGATACATACAAGCAGCAGATTGCTGAAAAAGACAATCTTATTGTTTCTTTACAGCAGCAACTTGATGACATCAAAAACGATGACGGTACAACTTCATACTATGTAATTGATGGTGGTATGGTTTACCGTAAGACCCCTACATTAAATGGTGAACTTACATCATTCAACGGAAATGACCGTTGTGCAACCGGTGAAACATTAAAGGTATATGCGGTTATCGATGATAATGATCTGGCTAATACCAAGTGGGCTAAACTGGCTGACGATGTATATGTATGTATCGTTTATGATGGAGAAGTCTGGGCTCAGGCACAGTAATTTATAATAAGCAGGTTATCCTGCTTTTTTAGGTAATTATGGAAAATACTATTATAATCAGGGGCGGCAGAAGACTCAGTGGTGAAGTAGAAATCAGTTCCTGCAAGAATTCGGCTGTCGCTATACTTCCGGCTGTCTGCATGGCCAGTGAAATCGTAAAACTTTATGATGTTCCAGAGATTGAAGATACCAAGGTTCTGGTAAGACTTCTTGAAAAACTGAACATCGATGTCATAGTCAATAAGGATGTTTTTACTATTGATGCCACAAGTATTCAGAATGTGGATCTTTTGAATGATGATGTCAGAAAACTCAGAGCTTCATATTATTTTATGGGAGCACTTCTTGGCAGATTCAGATATGTAAAGATGTATTCTCCAGGAGGATGCAATCTGGGACCTCGTCCTATTGATCTGCATCTTAAAGGATTTGAAGCTTTAGGCGCTAAGATTGAACAGGTTGATGATACCATTACCATCAGTGCTGAAGAATTAAAGGGTACAGATATCTATCTTGACTTTGCATCAGTTGGTGCAACTATCAATATCATGCTGGCGGCATGTTTTGCCAGCGGTAAGACTACTATTGAAAATGCAGCCAAAGAACCGGAAATTATCGATCTTTCTTCCATGCTCAACAAGATGGGAGCACAGATAAGAGGTGCCGGTACTTCCAAGATTACCATCTATGGTGTATCCCGTTTAAAGGGCTGTATCCACGATATTATTCCTGACCGTATTGAGACGGGTACATATATTATTGCGGCAGCCGCAATGGGTGATAATGTCAAAGTTACAAATGTCATTCCTCAGCATATCGAAGCTCTTCTTTCCAAACTTGAAGAGATGGGCGTAAAGCTTGAAATAGGTGTTGACTATGTAAGGGTGTTAAGTGCTGAAAACCTTAAGGCGGTTGATGTCATTACCCAGCCGTTCCCTGGTTTTGCGACCGATCTGCAGCAGCCTTTAACCGCATTATTAACCAGTGCACAGGGTGATTCATCCATTGAGGAAACAATCTATATGGAACGTTTCAAACACTGTGATGAACTTAATAAAATGGGCGCCAATACTGAATGGACCACCGGAAGATCCAAAATCCATGGCGGTACAAAACTTCATGGTGCAAAGATTACCGCTACTGATTTAAGATGCGGTGCATCACTTATCATAGCTGCCCTGATGGCTGATGGAGAAACGGAAATATCCAATGCCCACCACATCTACCGTGGATATGAAAATATCACACAGAAACTCAGAAATCTGGGTGCCGATGTACAATAAAGAGGGGAACCTCTTTTTTTATGATCAGTCATCCTTTCAAACCGGTATATGATAAAAATTCAAAGATCCTAATCCTAGGATCTTTTCCAAGTGTCATCTCAAGAAAAAATGAGTTCTATTACGGTAATTCCAATAACCGTTTCTGGAAGCTGATGTCATATCTTTTTGATGAAGAAATAAGTGATTCCATAGATGATAAAAAAGAATTTCTCTTAAGAAATCATATTGCCTTATGGGATGTGATTGAATCATGTGATATAAACGGATCAAGTGATTCATCAATTACCAATGTAAAAGTAAATGATATAAAAAGTATTATTGATAATACAAAGATAGATATCATTTATACAAACGGTAAAAAGGCAAGTGAACTTTATAATAAATATGTCTATCCTGTTACCGGTATAAAAGATATGTGTCTACCAAGTACATCATCAGCTAATGCCGGATATCATTTTAAAGATCTGGTAAAAGAATATGAAATGATTTTAAAGGTAAAACAGTGAAATATTCACTAATGATATAATATATTTGCCATAAGGTATAAAGATGAAAAACGAACTGATTAAAGATAACTGGCTGGAAGAAGAAAAGGCCAGAGAAAGCAGAATTTCCATCTGGGAAATGTATGATAACCGAAGGGATGTTTTTAACGAACATCAGGAAAACTGTGACCGTAATAACGTCTATCAGGAGCATGTCACTATGCATAACCGTTACAGAAATCTCAGCAGCGGGAATTCTGATCAGTATTATAATTCAGAATTTTCAAGAAAAGTTATGGGTATTGTAGCTGTTTCGGTACTTATTGTCGTACTGTTTATACTGCTTGTTGTATTTTTTTCGATGTAGGAGGTAATTTATGTATCTTTTGATTATTGCTGTACTGATTATTGCACTTATTGTTTCATGTATTCAGATTGTTCCTCAGGGAAGTGCCTGGGTTATTGAAAGACTTGGTAAATACAATGATACCTGGCAGGCAGGACTTCATCTCAAGATTCCTGTAATTGACCGTATTGTCCGCAAGATTTCCTTAAAGGAACAGGTTGCTGACTTTGAACCGCAGTCTGTTATCACCAAAGATAATGTAACCATGCAGGTTGACTCCGTTGTCTTCTTCATGGTTGTAGATCCCAAGGCTCTTACATACGGTGTAGAAAGACCTATTGCCGCTATTGAAAATCTCTCCGCTACTACCTTAAGAAACATCATCGGTTCTATGACTCTTGATGAAACACTTACCAGCAGAGATGTCATCAACTCTCAGACAATTGAGGTTCTTGATGAAGCCTGCATCAGATGGGGTATCGATATCACTCGAGTAGAAGTTCAGAACATCACTCCACCAAGAAGTATCCAGGAAGCCATGGAAAAACAGATGAAGGCTGAACGAGAAAAAAGAGCGGTTATCCTTACTGCTGAAGGTGAAAAACAGTCCGCTATCACCAGAGCTGAAGGTGAAAAAGAATCCGCAATCCTGAAAGCTGATGCGGTCAAGGAAGAAAGAATCAGAACCGCCCAGGGTGAAGCTGAAGCTATCAGACAGGTTGCCGAAGCTCAGGCAAAGGCCATTGAACTTGTCAATCAGTCTAAACCATCTCAGGAATATCTTTCCATCCGTTCCATGGAGGCGGCTGAAAAGATGGCTGATGGTCAGGCAACAAAGATTATTGTTCCTTCTGATCTTCAGAATGTCGCTTCTTTAATCAATATCATTAAAGAATCCAAATAATAAAACAAGGATAATCATGCGATTATCCTTTTTAATTGAAGTGCCTTCTTATTATCTTTTCTATATCTTCAATGCTTATTTCACCTAAGGTATTTTTTACTGAGTTGTTGTTTATATATCTTGGAAGAATACTTTGAATCTCTTCTTCAGACATTTTTATATCATAATCAGGAATTAAAGAATTAACAGTTTCAATACATTCATCATAACTGATACCGATATAATCAAAGAGTTTATCGGAATATTCTTTATCATAACTGTGAATATGTTCAATGATGTCTTCCATATATACTGCACACGCAAAGCCATGAGGTATATCATATGTTTCTGAAAGATAATATCCCATGGTATGCGGAAAACAGGTACCGGTCTCAGCTATAGCCATACCACCCAGTATTGAAGCGTTATATAGAATTTCTCTTTCTTCATAAGTAGGTTTATATGTTTCATCCTTAAGCTTCAACAGGATTGGATAAATCATTGAACATCCATTCAAAGAAAAGCTTCTGGTAATATCATTACTCTTTTTGGAACAGTATGATTCCAGCAGATGCGCAAAGGCGTCAACCGCTGTAGATACTGTTACGTTATAAGGAAGGTCCATTGTATACTTTGGATCAGAAAAAGACAGTACAGGATAAAGAAGTTCATGATGTATTGATTTCTTAAGACCTTTGGAATTGGTCAGTACTGATACCATGGTGACTTCAGAACCGGTACCTGCCGTTGTACCGATACAGATTATTGGAAGAACCTTACTGTACTGGGATTTATACATACCTTCTTCATCAAGATCTGGATTTGCCGCAAAGATTGCGGCAGCTTTAGCGGCATCAAGAGGGGATCCGCCACCTATACCTATGATAAAATCACATTTATTTGCATATGCGAGTCTACCAGCCTCCATACATGAAGATACTGTAGGATTCTGCCTGATATCGTTATATACAAGATAATCTATGGACAGTTCCCTTAATATATTCTCAATATCATTTAAAGCGCCTGATTTTACGGCACTGGTTTTACCGGTAACGATAAGACATCTGTTTCCATATTCAGTAAACAGCTGTTTATTATTGATAAGGACATCTTTTCCGGTAATTAGTCTTGTGGGCATGTAGTATTTCATATTTGTTTACTCCATCTTCTATAATAATAATGTATAAAGAGGATTATGGAGGCATAATATGATAATTCGAAAAGATGAATGCAGAAATGAAACAAGAGAACATATGCGTGGTGGAGCCGGGGAAGTATGTATCAGACACTTTACCGACAGAGATGGATTATATGGCAAGGGCAGAATGTTTTCACATATCCTGCTTAAACCGGGATGTGAAGTAGGTAAACATGATCATCATAATGAAGAAGAAATCTTTGTGTTTATAAAAGGATCTGCTGTATATGATGATAATGGAACAGAGTATAATGTTCATGAAGGGGATATCGCATTCTGCAAAGATGGGGAATATCATCGTGTTATAAACAATACTGATGAAGACTGTGAAATGATTGCGCTGATACTTGACAAATAATGTTTACTTTTGATGTGAATCCAAAGCGATTTTGTCCCAATTTTTCTTTAATATTAGCACAGATCTTT
>JAUNIH010000015.1 GCA_030523555.1 Erysipelotrichaceae bacterium | reverse complement strand
ACATAAATTGTCCATTGTCCCGGCTTCTCTTTACGTTCTCTTTAAACAAAGAAAAACCCACATAATGTGGGTCATATATATTGTTAAATATTTAATATGAAAGATATCTATCTACAGCTTCAGCGCAGAGTCTTCCTTCGTTTATGGCGTGTACTACCAGAGACTGACCTTTACGCATATCACCACAGGTAAACAGTTTATCTTGAATCTGATAGTTATCAGCGATTGCCTTACCTTTATCTAGACTCAGATAAAAGGCTTTAACTATTTCATCGTTACATCCCACAAATCCTGCCGCAATCAGTAAAAGATCGCAATCCACCATCTTCTTTGATTCTTCAATCTGTCTTAGAACCTTCTTACCATCTTCCGTAACGGTTTGTAGACTTACAATTTCAACGCCTGTAAGTTTTCCTTTTTCGATTCTTAAAGATGATATTGTCGTGTCATATAATCTGGGATCTTCACCAAAGACTTCAATGGCTTCGCTTTGACCATAATCCGTCTTTTTTACATTAGGCCATTCAGGCCACGGATTGTCTTTTGTTCTTTCTAATGGCGGTTCACTTAACATCTCAAGCTGCATAACGCTCTTGGCCTTCATACGGATACATGTACCGACACAGTCATTGCCCGTATCGCCACCTCCGACGATGACAACTTTTTTATTCTTCGCATCAATCTTTGATTTCTTATCGTTAAGTAGTGCCTTAGTTGATTCACTCAGAAATTCAACAGCGTAATGTATGCCTTTAGAATCCATACCCTCAAGATTAAGGCTTCTTGGCTTTTCGCTTCCACATGCCAGAATAACCGCATCATATTCTTTTAAAAGTTTATCGGCGTCGTTTTTATCCTTAACTTCATAGTTTGGATAAAATTCAACACCTTCCTTTTTCATCAGTTCAATTCTTCGGTCTATTACCGATTTATCGAGTTTCATATTAGGGATACCATACATCAGTAAACCTCCGAAACGATCGTTCTTTTCGAAAACGCTGACGTTATATCCTCTGTGATTGAGCTGATCAGCTGCCGCAAGACCCGCAGGTCCCGAGCCCACAACCGCAACTTTAAGATCAGTTCTATCCTTTATATTCAAAGGTTTCATCAGCCCTTTAGAAAAAGCCGTTTCAATGATTTCAAACTCGTTGTCTTTTGTCGAAACAGGTTCATCGTTGACGTTGCAGACGCAGGCTTTTTCACACAGCGCCGGACATACTCTTGACGTAAACTCCGGGAAGTTATTGGTCTTTAACAGTCTTTTTATAGCCAGAGCTTCATTGTCCTTATATAAGGCATCATTGAACTCTGGAATGAGGTTGTTTAAAGGACAGCCTACCACAAATCTTCCTATGGGTTTGCCCCATTGGCAGTATGGTACGCCGCAGTTCATACATCTTGATGCCTGTTCCTTTCTGGTCTTCTTATCTAATGGCGTATGAAACTCATTAAAATTTCTGATTCGCTGTTTAACCGGAATTTCTTCGTTTTCTTTACGCTCATATTCCATAAAACCGTTTATCTTGCCCATCTTAATGACCTCCTTTCGCCTGGTTGAAAGCCTCGAGTTCAGCACTTTCCGTACTCATGCCCTTGGATTCATAGAACTTAATCAGTTCTAACATCTTCTTAAATTCCAAAGGAACGATAACCTTGAAGTTATCAATTTCCTTATCAAAATGATCAAGTATCTTTTTACCCTTCTTTGATCCGGTATATTTTACGTGATTCTCCAACATATAAAGAATATGTTCCCTGTCAGCCTTTTCTTCTACATAGCTCATTTCTACCAGGCCGGTGTTGAGTCTTGTGTACAGGGTGTTGTCCGGATCATAGATATAGGCGATACCGCCGCTCATGCCTGCCGCCACATTGATGCCTGTTTCACCAAGTATCAGCGCGTGTCCACCGGTCATATATTCAAGCGCATGATCGCCGCATCCTTCAGATACAATCTCCGCACCTGAATTTCTTACGCCGAATCTTTCACCCGTCACGCCATTGATATAGGCTTCGCCGCTTGTTGCCCCATAAAAGGCTACGTTACCGATAACGATATTGTCTTCAGCCTTGAATGTTACATTCTTATCGGTAGTGACCGAAATGATACCACCACTTAAGCCTTTACCCAGATAATCATTCGCATCGCCTTCAAGATTAAGGGTCATACCTTTAGGAATAAATGAACCAAAACTCTGTCCGGCTGAGCCTTTACAGTTAAGCACAAAGGAATTGTCTTTTACACCGTGATTATATTTACGGGTAATTCTTGATCCGATGAGTGCACCAAAGGCTCTATCGGTATTATGAACTTCTACATCGAGCATACACGGTATATTCTTTTCGATATATTCATTTAATCCGGTGTTCAGCAGTTCAATATCTCTGGTATTTTCCAGGTGGAAATCAAAGATCTTCTTATCATCAAAAGCGACATCTTCATCTCTTTCATAGTTAAGGATATTATCTAAAGATATCCTGTTGAATCGATGATTTTTAGGATAGCTCTTCTTTTCCAGACATTCGACATGTCCGCACATTTCTTTGATGGAATGGAAACCGAGTTCCGCCATGATTTCTCTTAGATATCTTGCGGTATATAACATATAGTTTTCGACATGTTCAGGCTTGCCCATAAAACGTTTTCTGAGTTCCGGATTCTGTGTGGCGACACCCATAGGACAGGTATCAAGGTTGCAGACTCTCATCATCACGCAACCCATCGCCACTAACGGTGCGGTCGCAAAACCGAATTCTTCTGCACCCAAAAGACATGCGATAGCCACATCCTTACCGCTCATCATCTTGCCGTCCGCTTCTACGACAACCTTGTTTCTTAAACCGTTTGCCAGTAAAGACTGATGGGTTTCAGAGACTCCCAGTTCCCATGGTAAGCCGGCATTATAAACGGCATTTTTAGGAGCTGCGCCGGTACCGCCGTCATATCCGGAAATAAGGATAACCTGGCTTCCCGCCTTGGCAACACCACTGGCAACTGTACCTACACCTGCCTGCGATACCAGTTTTACAGAGATTCTTGCTTCATCATTGGCGCATTTAAGGTCATAGATAAGTTCCGCAAGGTCTTCTATTGAATAGATATCGTGATGTGGAGGAGGGGATATTAAAGATACACCAGGTGTGGCGTGTCTTGCCCTGGCTACCCAAGGATAGACTTTTTCACCCGGAAGCTGTCCACCTTCACCAGGTTTTGCACCCTGAGCCATCTTGATCTGTATTTCATCCGCGTGATTGAGATAATTTGAAGTAACTCCAAACCTTCCTGAAGCCACCTGTTTGATACGGCTGTTGCGGTCATCACCGTTTTCATCTTTCACAAAACGGTTTTCTTCTTCGCCGCCTTCACCGGTATTACTCTTACCCTGAAGACGATTCATCGCAATCGCCATCGTCTCATGAGCTTCTCTTGAGATAGATCCAAAACTCATGGCTCCGGTCTTGAAGTGCTTAACAATTTCTTCTTCGCTTTCTACTTCTTCTATAGGAAGAGATGGTCTTACATGTTTAAACTGCATAAGTCCACGAAGATTGGTCTCCGCCGATTCTTCATCTATCTTTTCTGCGAACTCTTTATATGTTTCATAATCACTGTTTCTTACGGCTTTCTGTAATAAGTGAATGGTTTCTGGATTATATAAGTGTTTTTCCTTATTGGAACGGGCCCTGTGTTCGCCACGGCTTTCTTCCACCATGTCTAAACGCATACCTAAAGGATCATAGACGGAATCATGAAGTCTGTCCATGTCTTCTTCAATATCTTTTAAGGTAATACCGCCGATTCTTGAAATCGTCTGACCGAAATATTCTCTTATTACTTCGCCATCAATTCCAATAGCTTCAAAGTTCTGGGAACCTAGGTATGACTGTAAAGTTGAAATACCCATCTTGGAGGCAATCTTGATAACACCCTTTAACATTCCGTGATTATAATCATCAACCGCCGCATAATAATCCTTATCGAGCGTTCCATCAGTCACAAGTTCTCTGATGATATCCTGTGTCATATAGGCGTTTATCGCACTGGCACCATAACCCAGTAAAGCTGCAAAATGATGAACCTCTTTAGGCTCACCGGTTTCAAGGATTATGGCACAGCTCATTCTTCTTTTGGTTCGAACCAGATACTGGTGAAGCGCTGATACCGCCAGCAAAGAAGGAAGCGGCACGTGGTATTCATCTACACCTCTATCAGATAAGATCAGTATCGTATGTCCGCTCTTTAAAGCCTTATCTACCTGTAAGAACATATTATCGAGAGCGTGCTCCAAAGGTGTGTGCTTATAGTAGAGCAGGCTGATTTCCGCAATTTCAAAACCATCCTTTTGAAGATTTCTGATCTTTAAAAGATCGGTGTTTGTCAGAATCGGATTTCTGATTTTCATGATATGACAGTTTTCAGCCTGATCGTTTAAAAGGTTTCCATCCTTACCGGTATATACCCAGCTTGAAGTAACGACCTCTTCTCTTAAGGCATCAATAGGTGGGTTGGTAACCTGGGCAAAAAGCTGTTTGAAATAATTGAATAAAGGCTGGTGCCTGTCACTCATTACAGCCAGAGGAATATCGGCACCCATGGAGATAACCGGTTCATTTCCTTTTTCAGCGATTGGAAGGATGTAGTTATAGATATCTTCATATGAATAATCAAACATCCTTTTCATCTTCTGCAGTTCTTCACCTTTAATGACCGGTGTTTTCTTATTTGGGATATTAATATCTTTTAACTGGAGGATATTGGTCTTTAACCACTGACCATATGGATGTTCAGATGCGTATTTATGTTTTATCTCATCATCAGAGATAATTTTCTTCTTTGATGTATCAACCAGCAGCATTCTTCCTGGATGAAGACGGTCTTTTAAAACGATATTCTCACTGTCGATATCAAGAACGCCGACTTCACTTGAAAGAATCAGATAATTGTCTTTGGTGACATAGTATCTTGATGGACGCAAACCGTTACGGTCCAAAACGGCGCCCATGATTGTACCATCAGAAAAGATGATAGAGGCAGGTCCATCCCATGGTTCCATGATGGTTGCGTTGTATTCATAGAAATCTCGTAAATGAGAATCAATCTCTTCGTTGTTCTGCCATGGTTCAGGGATAGTAAGCAATACAGCCTTAGGCATTTCGATGCCGTTCATCATCAGGAATTCAAGGATATTATCTAACATCGCTGAATCTGAACCATTGGAATTTATTACCGGATAGACCTTTTCAAGATCTTCTTTTAAGACATCACTTTTCATGACATCTTCTCTTGCGAGCATCTTACTGGAATTGCCCTTGATTGTGTTGATTTCACCATTATGCATGATATACCTGTTTGGATGGGCGCGGTTCCAGCTCGGGAAGGTATTGGTTGAAAAACGTGAATGAACCAGAGTTATAGCGGAGATGAAATCTTCATCTTCAAGATCGGGATAGAATTTTCTGAGCTGTTTTACCAGCAGCATTCCTTTATAGACGATGGTTCTGCTGCTTAAGGAACAGACATAGGTATCGGGATTTGCGTTTTCAAAGACTCTTCTTGCGACATAGAGTTTGCGGTCAAAGTCTATGCCTGCCTTAAGGTTTTTGGGACCACCCACAAAACCCTGGTAGATGGAAGGACATGAATTTCTCGCCTTATCTGATATCAGTTCCTTATGTACCGGAACTTCTCTCCATGATAAAAACTTCAGTCCTTCTTTGGCGACAATCATTTCAAACATCTTCATCGCCTGTTTTCTTTTTCTTTCCGAAACCGGAAAGAAAAACATACCTACACCAAAGTGTTCAGGCAGATCTTTTATTTCTTTGCGATAGAAATTATATGGTATCTGACTTAAAATACCGACACCATCACCGGTTGTGCCTTCCGCATCTCTTCCGGCACGATGGTCCAGGTTTTCTACGATGTGTAAGGCGTTTTCAATCGTCTGATGGGTACGTATGCCATCTATTGATACTACGGCACCAATGCCGCAGTTATCATGTTCATATGTCTGATCAAGCAGTGTATTCATCGCATATTTCCTCATTATATATAAAAAATTATATTCTTATTAATATACCATTTCTATATATTTATGATAAACATTTCCATTACTTTTACACATTGTTTTCAAAGTATGAAATATTTTCATCATATATAAAAGAAAAAGCCCTTAAGGACTTATGTGTTTTTTGTGGATGTGTGATCTGTCAGTATCTTTCCGATTACCCCAAGCATTATCCCTAACATCATTCCCGCTAAAACATCTGTAGGGAAATGAACATAGACATACATCCTTGAAAAACCGATTAAAAACGCAATAACTATAGATACAATGCCCAGCTTTTTGTTCCCTGAAGCAAATATCGCAACAGCTGAAGCAAAAGAAGATGCGGTATGACCTGATGGGAAGGAATAATCAGGGGGTCTATTTACCAGCAGGGTTACTGCTGTATTAAGATCACAGGGTCTTATTCTACCAACAAGAGGTTTTAATATTCCATTACAGATAATCGCACACAGAATAAGACTTATCGCTGAAGCGATACCTTCTTTTCTGGTCTTGGAATTAAACAGCAGTATTCCCGTTATGATGATCCATAAGATACCATAGTCCCCTAAAGAAGTGATGAATACCATTACGGTATTCATCAAAGGGGATGCCATGTATTTCTGAATCAGATCAAGTATCTGTAATTCAAAAGCGGTCATTATTATTCTTCTGTTTCCTTAGCTTCTTCTTCCTTTTCATGATTCATCTTTGTACCACAGTTAGGACAGTACTCTGTTTCACATTCTGTGCCGCACTTTGGACATGCGTTAACCATGGATGCACCACAGTATACGCAGTACTTGCCAGATCTCTGATATTTACCGCATACCTTGCACTGTTTAAAGAAGAACTTTCTTACTAAGAAGAACAGCACTACAGCACCAAGGTTCATGAATAAACCAAGTAAAGGCCACAGAATTGTAGACATATTGGATACAGCTGCGCTCTTATATAAGAAGGCAACTACCAGTAGCCAGTATGCTGCAAAGAAAGCCATCGCCAGTAAACCTGTAACACCCATCATAATCTTGGAGAACATGCTTGGTTGAGAAATTACACCTTCAAAGCCAAAATGATCTTTACCATGTTCCTTACCGTGTCCATCTCTTTCACCATCGCCACCTTTTTCACCATATTCGTTTGCTTCATCATCCTGAGCGTTAACTGTGGTGGTGTTCTGAGTGGTGGTCTGGGTAGTTGTAGTATCCTGAGCCTTTTCAGCAGTTTCGGCTTCCTTCTTATAATTGATTACTTCTGTTATCTGAGGACTTAGTGATATGCCGGTCACAACCGCGCATATCAGTCCGACGATGATTCCGGAAATGATCAGTTTCTTGAATACCGCAGGATAATCCAGAGTCATTATTTTTTCAATTTTCTTATTGATTTTTTCGTTTAGTTTATCCATAAATAAAGCCCTCCTTCAGACTTTTTACAATTAAATCATACATAGAGGGCTTAAATAATTTATAAACTGTATATAAACATTTATAGAATATGTCAGTTTCCACGGAATCTGTATCCTGCACCCCACACGGTTTGTAGATACTTGGGGTTGGCGGGATCTTCTTCAATCTTTTCTCTTAAACGGTTGATATGAACAGCTACGGTCGCATTGTCTCCCATAGCCTCCATACCCCAGACTTTTTCATATAAGGTTTCTCTATCAAACACCACATCCGCATTCAGCATCATAAAATAAAGAAGTTCATATTCCATATTCTTTAGAGTTATCTCTTCGTTCTTCACATAGACTCTGTGAGCCTTGGTGTTTAAACGGATATCACCAAACACAATATCGGATGTATTGTGTCTGTTGCCGGTGAGTCTTTCATACTGGGCGATGTTTGCCTTTACTCTGGCTAAAAGAACGCCTGGAGAAAAAGGTTTTTCGATATAATCATCAGCCCCTAAACCAAGACCTCTGATCTTATCGATATCTTCTCTTCTTGCGGTTACCATAAGAATCGGAATATCAATCTTTTCTCTTAACTTGCGGCATACTTCAAAACCATCCATCTTCGGCAGCATCAAATCCAACAGTATCAGATCATATTCTCCATCAAGCCCCATACATAGACCCTTTTCACCATCTTCAGCGATATCACATTCTATACCCGAAGCCAATAGATAATCTCTTTCAATAGTGGCAATGGCCTTATCATCTTCAACAATCAGTACTTTACTCATTTTCTGTTTCCTTTTTATCTGTTAAAGGGAAGCTCATTTTAACTTCCAGTCCGCCCATATCTGATTTTTCAGCACTGACGGTGCCACCCATATGTTCAATGGTTCTTGAAACAATCGCAAGGCCAAGCCCGCTTCCTTTGCCAGGATCCTTCCTTGCAGAATCAGCACGGTAGAAGACATCAAAGATATATGGAAGATTTTCTTCGGGTACACCCGGTCCGTCATCGCTTATGGTAAGGATAGCCTTGTCGTCTTCCTTATACAGTTTTATTTCGGCGTGTCCTTCGTCTTTGTTCTTGTATTTAACACTGTTATCAAGAATATTGGAAACGATGCGCTGTATCCATACAGGATCAGCATTCACAGGTACCGGATTTAGCTCTTCACTTATGCTTAATCCCTGATTCTGGTAGTTTTCTAAAGAATTATCAAGGATATCCTTAATCGTTTCATCAAGTTTTATAATTTCCGGTGTTTCCGGAAATTCACCCATATCCATCTTGGAGAAAAGGAATAGCTGAGATACCAGACGGTCAAGATCGAGGGTTTTATCATGAATTACTTCAAGATAATGTTTTTTCATTTCTTCCGTACTGGCAACCCCATCAAGAAGTCCTTCGACATATGCCTGAATAGAAGTTAAAGGTGATCTTATATCATGAGATATTCCTGCCAGCAGTTCCTTACGGCTTTTTTCCTGAGACTGTATGGTATCAACCGATTCTTTTAAGTGTCTCGCCATATCGTTGAAGTCATTACATACCGGCGTAAACTCATCTTCATAATCGTAACTTATCTGATAATCAAGATTGCCTTCCGCTATTTCACCAACGCCTTTACCTAGGATATCCAGTGGTTCTTCAATCTTTTCAAAGACAAAGCTTGTCAGGAATCTGTTGGTCAGTATAACTGATATAAATACTACAAAAGCTATCACAATAGCCGATAATCCCAGCAACACTTTTAATGTTCCATAGTCACCTTTTCCAAGATAATTGCCGGAAACAAAATAGATATCATAAGTTGAATTATCGATCTTTCTTACACTATGGTAGATGTTTCTTCCATCAACTCTTAGCATCATGTCGCCACCGACATTTTTAGCATCAGTAAACACTTCATCATCAAAATGATCTTCATCTCCATAGCTGTATATGACTTTTCCCTCGGATATAATCTGCGCTTCGATGCCGTTAAAATCCATCATCTCTTCGAGCACTGAATAATCGCCGCCGCTTTGGATATTTCTTTCTGCCATTTCCGTCATTGCCTGACAGACAACGTTAAAGTCTTCAGAATCACTTACCTTTAATCCTGCTCCACTGACAAAAAACAGCCAGATCAGTCCGGCACAGATAAGCCCTGCCAGAATCGTTGATATGACTGGAATGACAATCATGATGATGTTGGAGATAAACAATCTCTTTCTGATGGTCATGTCTTTTTTGTTCTTCATATTACAAAGATATTATATAGAAAACAATATTATTGATACTTAAACAGAATATAAAATTATCAGATTAGAAACACTTATCTTTCCAACATATCTTTCAGATTATAAATATCTGATGATATTATTTCGTAAACAATCGTATAGTCGGTTTTGCCATAATCGTGAACAATTCCGTTCCTGAATCCCGCAATGAGTCCCCAGGGAATTTCCGGATGTTTTTCTTTATATTCACCAGATATGCGGTTTATATTTTCTGTCATCTGTACAAGCCTGAACATTACTGCATCTAACAGCATTTCTTCCGATACAAAAGTTTCTTTATCCATTCCTTGAGTATAGCCGATAATCGCATTAATATTTTCAAGCGCTTTATCAATATAATATTTATCGTTTTTTATATTATCCATATATCTTTATCCCATCTTTCATTATTTCCGAAACAAGCTCAACGTTATCTGTTATATCCTTAAGACGCAGCAGTTCAACTCTTTTTTTCAGAGCGGATCTTAACTCCTCTATCAGACCGACATATTCAAGCCCACCGATATCGGTAGAAATACACAAATCAATATCACTGCTGTCTTTGGCGTATCCTTTGGCATAACTGCCAAACAGCATACAGAAATCTATTTTCTCCTTATATTTTTCGAAAACTTCTGATACCCCTTTTCTTATCTGATTAACCGTAAGAATTCCCTTGTCTTCGTTGATTTCGTAGGTCTTTTTAAGAATTTCCAGCATCGCCTCTCTTTTCAGGCCGTTGCCATAATTTTCGTCGTGTTCATATCTTTGGTATGTGCGGAAAGGAACCCCACAGCTTAATGCGGCTTTCTGTGCTGAGATTCCTAGATTTATCCTGTATTCTTTTAAACTCATTGTCTATACCTATATTAATTATATGCCAAAATGGCATATTGTTAAATATCTAATATGCCAAATTGACGTATTATATTAAATATATAAGTCAGTTTTCTAATCTTTCTTAACCTTAAGTTTCTTATCAAACATATAGTAGATGATAAATACCAGGGAAGATATTGCCCAGGAAACAGGATAAGACCAGATAGGGGTGCTTGGAGCGTTTAATGGAACAATCATCAGGAAGATGATTCTTACTACACAGATGGTAATGATGGAAATAATCATTGATATGAAACTGTCGCCTGTACATTTGAGAATACAGCTTATCATTTCTAACGGTCCATAGATGATATAGGTGAAACATACGACTTTCAGCATTTCATATCCGATTGATATGACATCCGGATCAGAGCTGAACAAAGACATCAGGTTGGCTCCAAAACAGCCAAAACCGAATCCATATATCAAAGCTCCTGCCGCATATAAGACAAGACTGTATATCAGGGTTTTATTTACACGTTCAATATTTTTATTGCCATAATTCTGTCCGGCAATAGTGGTAGCTGCCGCATTGACACCACCGACATAACACCAGAAAAGATCATCGACGTTATTGTAGGCTGAGAAGGCCGCCACAACATCGGTACCGAAGGAATTGATCTTGACCTGAATAAAGACAGACGTCAAAGCGAAGACCATACTCTGAATGCCGGCTGGAACTCCTATCTTAAAGGTATCCTTAAGGGTCTTCATATCAAAACCGAAATCCTCTTTAATGTTGTAGCGGTAGATATCGCTGGTAGACATAAACAGCAGGAATATCAGAACGGCACATATAAAGTGTGAAAGGAAGGTCGCGATTGAGGTTCCCAGAACACCCAGCCCGAATACTCCCGCCAGCAGTAAATCAAAACCTATTTTAATAACACATATGACCACAATAAAATAAACCGGTTTTCTGGAGTCGCCCATCGCTCTCAGCATTGATATGCCGGCATTGTAGATAATATAGAAAGTAACCGAAAGAAAATACCAGAAGGTGTAGGTTAAAGAATAGTTTATTACATCTTCGGGCGTATTCATTATTTTGAGTAACGGTTCAGAAAGAAAAAGCCCCATCAGGGTAAAAATGATTCCCATCACAATCGAAATAAAGAATCCCGTCTTTACGGTATTGTGTATGTCTTCATAATTTCTTTTTCCCATAGCCTGAGCCATCATGACCATTATTGCCGCGGTAATACCGCTGATGAAATTCTGGTACATGTTAATCATCATGGCTGTCGCACCAACACCAGCCAGAGCTTCTGTTGAGACAAATCTTCCCAGGATAACTGAGTCAACAAAACCATATACCTGCTGCAGCAGTAAACCTACAAAAGCCGGAAAAAGAAGCAGTATTAACTGCTTTGTGATGTTTCCATTAAGAATGTCGTTATATGATCTGTTCATCTTCTGTTAAGTAAATATTGTAGATCCTCATCATCATCCGATGTTTTAAAAACCATAGTCAGATTATCATCAAGATAAGCCGACATATGATACGCATACAGTCTTGCCTGACCGATCAGAGCTTTAATATCTGTTTTCCGGTCATGATAAAAGACTATTTCCAGATATCTGTCCTTAAGATAATATACTTCGTTTATGGAACTGTTCATATGCTGATAAAAACCTTTTTCACACAAACTGTTCATTCTGTCTTTTATGGCTTTTTCCTGTTTATGATTGTAAGATACATCGCCAATCTTCTTGTGTGTTTCAAAAAGATTACGCAATAATATTTCCCGGTCAATAATTTCGGTATTGTTTTCAGATGCTGACCATAGATCGCTGTGATCTTTTGACAGTTCAAGAAGCTTCCTGCTTACTTCATCATCAAGATAGATATATGATTCAACATTATTGGAGATATTCATTCCGCATTCACTCAGATACAAAGGCTGAAAGAAGGTTACGGATTCAAGATAAAAACTTGATATCTTTTTGGGAATCTTTTTATCCTTTGATACCTTGGCTATGGCCGTCTTGAAATCTTCAAGATTCCAGTAACCGTTAAGTTCGCCGTATTTATCCCACATCTTTGTGACGGATGATATTTCAATGGATTTGAGTCTTCCGAAACCAACTATTCCTTTTTCTTTTTTATTGGAGTGTTCCCTGTCTTTGGATAAAAAGAAAACGAGATCGCCAATAGAAAAATCAGAGAAACTGACGTTGTTGGACAAACGCCAAAAATTCATCGTTTTATGATTGTTCAGACGATGAAGCTCCAGCATTTTAGAATCAGTTATATAGGCAATACAGGACATCTTTAATTTAATTATATTTCTTAAATAAGCCCTTTTCTATAATTCTGATACCAAAAAAACGGAAGTTTCAGCTTCCGTCAGTCTTCTTCATATTCATATCTGTTATGAATGATATCATTTATCTTTTCCGTTACATTATCATTCACAAAATCGGTATTATCTATTATCTTTACACCCATCTCTTTACCCTTGGCATAGATTGAAGGGGAGAGCCTGCTCATATCTTCAACAATTACCAGCACCGGCTCGGATATTACGTTACCAAACATACTGTTATGGACATAAATCTCATTGAGTGCTTCGGTTGAAGCTTTCGTTGATTTACAGGAGATAAACAGCAGTTTGTTGTTGGAGACAAGAAGACAGTCTATTTCACATCTTACAGTCTCATAACTGCCGCCGGAAAAATCTACAACCGCCGACATCTTTACATCATCGAAAAGATTGCTGGAGATAAGTTTGTTATACAGATACTGTTCCAGGAAGGATCCGGATATTTCCGTAAGTTTTTTAAAATGAGAGTTTTTGAATGTCAGAACGGTATTTTCCAGATCAAGAAGCCTATAAAAATTCTGGGAATTGTTTCGGACATAACGGGCATTATCATCGCTTAAGGCATAGGATAAAGAACCGATTTTCTTGCTGTTGGTGATAATGGAGTTGAGTTTCTGGATGGCATGGATAAACGCCGTATAATGATCAAGATTTTCTTCGACGGTTTCCGATACCGCCTTAACTGTTTCTTCGTCCTTTATCGGATCATGCATGGAAGATACAATCTTTCCGCCCTTGAGATTTACAATATCTTCAATACTCAGATGATACAGTTTATCAGTAATCATTGAATGTGTACGATAGTCTTTGATACAGTATCTTTCATCATCAAAGTAGACTACCCGAAGATTGTGTTTAAGAGCTTTTTCAAAAAGAAAGAGCGAAAGATATCTTACGGCACTCATATCGATAATGATATCGGGATTATTACTGATAATATTTTCAATTTCTTCTTCATCGTTCTGAAGATGAATGAGATTTACTTTTACATTCTTTCTTTCAAGAACTTTCTGAACGTTCCTGATATCTTTTTCGTTTTCTGTATCGTGATAGACAAAAAAGACTTCGTCTGCCTTTAAAGCCAAAGAGACTACAACGTTTCCTAAAGGATAGTAAGTATCATATGTCTGCAGTATCTTACTCATTTTCTATCTTTCTTCGGTTGTCCATGGCTTTGATTAAAGTCAGATCATCCGCATAATCCAAAGACGCCCCCATAGGCAAACCGTGGGCGAGCCTGGTCACCAGAACATTTTTATCTTTAAGAATCTTGTTGAGATATAAGGCTGTCATTTCACCATCAAGCGTTGGAGATGTAGCGATTATTACTTCTTTAATATTTTCATCTATTCTGTCTGTTAAAGACGAGATATTGAGCTCATCAGGATAGATACCTTTTGATGAAGATATAAGACCATTGAGTACGTGATATCTTCCTTTATACGACTGTGTTTTTTCTATAGCTACGACATCCTGAGAGTTGGCTACAACCATAATAGTCGAATTGTCTCTTGTATCATCCCTGCATAAAAGACAGGTATCTTCATCACTTAAAAAACCGCAGATCCTGCAGCGTTTTATTTCTTTGATTCCCGCAATTCCTTCCAGCATCGCGTCTATTTCTTCATGAGATTTTTCAAGAAGTGAAAAGGCATACCTTTGAGCGGTCTTGTTTCCTACTCCCGGCAACTTTTCCAAAGATGCGATAAGTTCTTCAAACTTTAAAGGATACATTACATACCTAACATATCAGCCATTGATCCAAGGCCGTCTTTTTTAGACTGGTCAATTTTCTGACTTGCGTCATTAAACGCAATCATAATCATTTCTTCCAGCATTTCCTTATCTTCCTTATTAATGATTTCTTCATCAATATTTACCGATACGACTCTGTATTCACCATTTACCACAACCTTAACCATCCCGTTTGAAGCTGATCCTTCAAACTGCATGGCATTTAATTTCCTGGTTGTTTCTTCAAGCTGTTTCTGCATGGCCTGTGCCTGTTTCATTAAACTGTTGATATCCATTATTCTTCCACCTTTAAGAGATTTCCAAAAAGACCATCAAGAAGATCTTCTTTTGTCTCTTCCTTCTTTTCACTTAAATCATATTTATCAATCACCAGCGCTCTGTTTCTTTCTTCGACCGGTGTTTTCCTGTATAAATCGATGATACGGTTTTTATCTTCGTTATCAATCGCATAGATCATCTTATCAATACCAAGTTCCGTACTGATAAAACGGTAAAGATCTTTATTTACAGATAAGGTATTGATCTGATTTTTCTTGAGGCTGTCTGAAAGGATGATAATTGCGTCCTTACTTGCGGCATATAATTCCGTGCCATTCAAAAGCTGATAGTATTTTCTTTTTACTTCATCCAGTTCATACATCACCATACGGTTATAGATAATCTGATCATTTATCTTGATATCTCTGCTGGCATTGAAAAGAATATTCAGAATCAGGTCGTCATTTACATCCACCAACTCTTCCTTAAGCGGTTCTGTTTCTTCTTCTTCAATTAAAGGAATTTCTTTGAGCAGCGGTTTATCTTCTTTTATCTCCGGTTTTTCTTCTTCTGTTTTAATAGGAGTTTCTATAACGGGGGTTTCTATTACTGGTTCTGTCTTTTTTACAGGTTCCGGTGCTTTTTCTTTAACTGCTTCTTTTGAAACGGGTTCTTTTCTTTCCTGATATTCGTTTGAAACCGCCATCTGTATCATAGCCAGTTCAAGATATACCAGGAAATTCTGATTCTGTTTTTCCCTGGAAATAATATCCTGGAGATTTCCGGCATCTTCAAGAAGATTTCTGATTGAAACTCTGTTTAATATTTCCTGAGCTTCCATTCTGGTGATTCTGTTTAAGAGTTTATCTTCACCGCAGTCAGAATATATCAGTGTTTCTTTAATAATATCGAGAAGATCGATTGCCAGACGCTTGGTATCAATGCCGTTCTGGTACATTTCTCTTATTTCTCTGATGACATCACTTACCTGATGATCATGAACCGAAAGATAAAGATTAAGTTCTTTTTCAGTTGAACTTAAACCAAAGATTCTTTCAACGTCTTCTTCTTTTAGTTCGTCGTGATTATAGGCAAGACACTGTTCAAGTAAAGACAGGGCATCTCGCATTCCGCCTTCCGCAAGTCTTGATAACTGTTCTACGGCTTTTTCTTCGTAAGCTATATGTTCAGCTTCAAGTACTTCGATGAGTTTACTCTTTATTTCGTAGGCTGTCAGTTTGGAGAAGTTGTATCTCTGACATCTTGATAGTACTGTTGGGATAACTTTCTGCGGATCGGTTGTCGCCAGAATAAATACGACATGGGCAGGCGGTTCTTCCAGAGTTTTAAGAAGCGCATTAAAAGCGCTTGCCGAAAGCATGTGTACTTCATCAATGATATAGACTTTATATTTACCCAGCATTGGGGCATATGGTACCTGATCTATTATTTCACGGATATTTTCAACAGAGTTGTTGCTGGCAGCATCGAGTTCAATAATATCCGGGTGATTGGCTATGTTGTAGGCATTACAGCTCTTACAGGAATCACAGGCTTCTTCATTAAAGTTTTCACAGTTGATTGCCTTGGCAAAAAGTTTGGCAATAGTTGTCTTTCCCGTACCTCTTGGTCCTGCAAAAAGATACGCGTGTGCGATACGCTTTGACTGTATTGCGTTAAGCAGTGTCTTTATTACATATTTCTGACCGACAACTTCTTCAAAACGCTGCGGTCTGTAGGTTCTGTATAATACCTGATATGCCATGACTATATTATAACAAGTTCCCTTCTTTCCAATTCATGTAACCAGATGTAACCAGAATGATCAGGACTATAAAAAAGACCATCATTATTCTTTTTAGAATATATCTGATGGTCCTGTTTTAGTATAGTTTTAATATGATTTACTATCTTGCGAACTTTTTCGCTATTTAATTTTTTTAAATTATTTTTATTTGGTTTTTTATAATCAACCAGTTAATACACTCATATGTTACTGGTATATTTTATACATATGAGGAATAACTAATAATTTAGTAGAATCTCCTTCATACTGTTATTCACCTTTCATCAGCTAGAATATCACTCATTCAACGCTGATTCATTGAATGAGGAGCTTAATGAATTTCTTTTAGAATCTCCTTCATTTTTACTACCTCCTGTAAAGTTATATATATTTTCCTAAAATATATATTTTTCTTCTGATCATATATTATCCAATATATGTATTATTCTGGTTTGTTATCTTTGGATTATATATTTTAGATTATATATACTTCTTTACACTTTCAATATATAAAGATTCTGTCAAAAAGAATAGTCTTTTTTTAAAAATTTATTTATGCGATAATTATATTGTTGGGGGAATTCTGTAATTCTCTTTTTTTATACCTATAATCTATTCTGCTTCTTCGTCGGGTTCGGCGTTTGGATCATATTCCAGAATGTCGCCTGGCTGACAGTTTAAAGCTTCGCATATTGCCTCTAATGTAGAGAAACGGATAGCGCTGATTTTTCCGGTTTTCATCTTGGACAGGTTGACATTTGATACACCTACCTGTTCGGAGAGGTCTTTGAGGTTTACCTTTCGGTCAGCCATTACTCTGTCGAGTCTTAATATTATCTTGCCCATATATACCTCTATAATGTTTCGTCTGCTTCTTTCTGAAGTTCTTCACCATAGGCAAAGACATATGAGAGGAAGAAAATAATCAGGGATGTGAAGATGAAGTTCATATTCATGGTGTAGGTAGAATTGTTTGCTGTTCCTGCGATTTCCGGAATCTGGTTGATCATGGAGGTCATAACACCGCCGGTTATAGGCCCGATCAGTGATGCGGCAATTCCGCTGATAAGTACAACCCATCCGAGTTTTCTGATTTTTTTGGAGACACCCTCAATAAATGGCAGGCCTTCTTTCATAGGTGCTAAAATTTCACGGATAATTTTAGCGACATACCAGTACAGAAGTACAGCAAGACCACCAAGCACGCAGGCAAATACCAGGGCATAAATCAAAGTTGTTACAAGACTTCCATAGGTATTCGCATCAAGAGGCTCTCCTGCAACGGTGATTACACTGGAAAGCGCATCAGGCATAAGGAAGTAGGCCGCCAGCAGCAATACCGCCGTTACTCCACAGATCCACACACCAACCATCAGTAATATCTGAATGATTTTGGCGATTGTATCCATAAACTTTGCTGAACTGATTAATTTACTGTTTTTCATAAAATAAATCTCCTTTTCGATTTTCATTTAATAATTAACGCTTATCGTTAATCACATTTTCATCTTATATTGGAGATTATATATTTGTCAACTATTTTTTATCGTTTTTCGTTAATTTTTTTTCTTTTGTGATTAAACGTTTATTTCTGAAGAATTCTTTCAGCAGTCCAGAACACTCTTTTTCCATTATTCCACCATATATATCAGGATAATGATTTATATTTTTAATATCTTTTATATTAATACTTGATTCCAGAGCTCCGCCTTTAGGATCCTTGCAGCCATAATATATATTATCTATTCTTGTCTGGATGATAGCTCCAGCACACATCAAACACGGTTCTAAGGTTACATACATATCACAGCCCGTAAGATTCCAGTTATCAAGTTTCTTTGTCGTCTTGAGAATACATTCTATTTCCGCATGAAAAACCGCACAGTTTTTCTTTTCTTTTCTGTTGTGTGCTCTGGCTACAATCTTTCCATCTTTGACAATTACACAACCAACTGGAACCTCGTCTTCTTCATATGCCTTGAGAGCTTCCTTATAGGCGGCTTTCATAAATTTTTCTTCCATATTAAATAAAAAGGTACACACAGACAGAGGTTCGTATGGCTGCTTCCTTCCGGACCTGACCAAGTTAGTAACATGAATGTTGTACCACTATTATATTATCGTATTTTGTCTCTATTTACAATTCAAAGCAGGAGTAGTCCAGTTCTGAGAAGTCTCTGATATTCTGTTTTATTTCCGGATAGTTGAGCATGTTGTCTTCTGATATTCTGATGATGCGCGGACATCCGGCTTCGATGGCGTTTCTTACAGATCCTGGCGAATCTTCAAAGATAATACAGTTTTCGATATTTACACCAAGTCTTCTGGCACATTCGCGGTACATGGTTATTTTGTTGAAATGATTGCCGTCATCATAGACAACATATTTTCTGTCAAACCACCTGTCCAGCTGAACGTTCTTAAAATAGAAGTCGACGTTACTTTTAATGGAATTGGTTGCCATAGCCAGAGGAATATTGTTTTCTTTTATATAGTTAAGGACATCTTCCAGACCTTTTCTTAATTTATCTCTTTTCCATTCTGTACAGTAATGACGGTATTTTATTTCTTTCTTTTCTGCCCATTCATCAGCTTCTTCATCACTTATCTCTTTCCCGGTAAGTGAGAAAAGATATTTCAGGAATATAGAATCCTTTGCGCCAATGTATTTACTGTCGTCATTGCTCAGATATAATTCCTGTCCGCAGACTTCATCAATGATTTCTCCCCAGGAAATATTGTTTATATCGTCATCATCAAACATTGTTCCGTTAAAATCAAACAGTGCCGCTTCTACAAATTGTTTCACGTGAAACATATCCTCCTTCGCTTCAAACAAATTATATAAAGAAAAAGAATGTTTCACGTGAAACATTCTTTATTAAATTACTTCTTAACAATCTTTTCCTGACCACCCATATAAGGTCTTAATACTTCAGGAATATTGATAGAACCATCTTCGTTGTAGTTGTTTTCTAAGAAGGCAATCAGCATTCTTGGTGGAGCTACAACAGTGTTGTTTAAGGTGTGTGGCAGATAGTTGCCGTTTTCACCCTTAACCCTGATCTTAAGTCTTCTTGCCTGAGCTTCACCTAAGTTAGAGCACGAACATACTTCAAAGTATTTCTGCTGACGTGGAGACCAAGCTTCTACATCACATGATTTAACCTTTAAATCAGCCAGATCACCGGAACAGCACTCTAAAGTTCTTACCGGAATATTTAATGAAAGGAAAAGTTCAACAGACATCTTCCACATCTTGTTATACCAGTCCATGGATTCTTCAGGTTTACAGATAACAATCATTTCCTGTTTTTCAAACTGATGAATACGATAAACACCCCTTTCTTCAATACCGTGAGCACCTACTTCCTTACGGAAACAAGGTGAATAGGATGTTAAAGTATAAGGAAGTTTTGATTCATCATTGATGGTATCAATGAAACGTCCAATCATTGAATGTTCAGATGTGCCGATAAGATAGAGATCTTCACCTTCAATCTTATACATCATGTTTTCCATTTCCTTGAATGACATAACACCGGTTACTACTTCCGATCTGATCATGAATGGTGGAACACAGTAAGTGAATCCCTTATTAATCATGAAATCTCTGGCATAAGACAGGATTGATGAATGAAGTCTTGCGATATCGCCACAGAGATAATAGAAACCATTACCAGATGTCTTTCTTGCAGAATCAAGATCAAGACCATCAAATGATTCCATAATATCCGCATGATAAGGTATTTCACAGTTGATTTCTCTTTTTGTACCGAACTGTTCGATTTCAACATTTTCTGAATCATCCTTACCAATTGGTACAGAGGCATCGATAATATTTGGAATTATCAGCATTCTCTTTCTGATTTCTTCTTCTAGCTGTGGTTCCTTTGTTTCACATTCAGCGATTTCTTCACCGAGCTTTTTAACTTCAGCCTTGGCAGCTTCAGCTTCTTCCTTTAATCCCTGACCCATCAGTTTACCGATGTTTTTGGAAGCGGCGTTCTTCTGTCCACGAAGATCATCGACTTTTTTTCTTAATGCACGATACTCTTCGTCAAGCGCTTTAACTTCATCAACCAGCACCAGTTTTTCATCCTGGAATTTTTTTCTGATGTTTTCTTTTACCAGTCCAGGATTTTCTCTAATTAACTTGATATCAATCATCTTTCTTCTCCTTAAAAATAAAAAAGCACCTCAAGGGCGTCAATGACGCGGTGCCACCTTTTTTCTAACTCACATTCTTAACGCGAATACACGTGTCTTATTAGACATACTATAAGGTAGATTCGTTCAGTCTTTCTGATAAGTTTCACCAGCCCTTATCTCTCTATAAGAAATATTCTGAATTACTTGTCCTTACTACGCAAAACTATAATAACACAAAAAGAAAAAGAAAGACGATTATTCGTCGTCTTTCTCTTCTTCGCTATGCATCATTAATGAGACAGTTGAAACGTAGGTTCCTTCCTGAGGTTTAATCAGTCTTACACCCTGCGTAACTCTTCCCATAATTGAAACATTTTCAAGATGAATTCTTATGATGATACCGTCGTTAGTCATAATAAGACAGTCTTCATCACCCTTGACTGCTTTAAGGGATACAAGATTACCATTCTTTTCGGTTATGTTGATGGTCTTAACGCCCTTGGCACCACGAGATGTTTCACGGTATTCACTTAATGGTGAAATCTTACCGTAACCTTTTTCAGATACAACCAGGATGTTTTCGCCTTCCGCATCAGTACACATACCAATTACTTCAGATCCAGAAACATTCATACCCTTGACACCCATAGCGGTTCTGCCCATTGGACTTACACCTCTTTCATCAAAGCGGACAGCCTTGCCGTTGGCAGCACCGATGATAATCTGATTTGAACCTGTTGTCGGTCTTACCGCAACCAGTTCATCTTCTTCTCTTAAGGTAATCGCAATCTTACCGGTCTTTCTGATGCTTTCAAATTCTATATCAGGTACACGTTTAACGATACCGTTCTTGGTGACAAAGAACATATATCCGCCAAACTCCATTTCTTTACTGATAGGAACCAGGGCCTTAACCTTTTCTTCCTTTTCAATATCAATGATATTGATAACCGGTATGCCTTTGGCGTTTCTTCCGGCTTCTGGAACATTGAAGCCTCTGATACGGTATACCTTACCCTTATCAGTAAACAGTAATAGATGGTCGTGCGTTGACATTGTAATATTCTGATCAACAATATCATCTTCATTAAGAGTCATACCCTTGACGCCTCTACCGCCCCTGTTCTGCAGACGATATGTATCAACCGGAAGTCTCTTGATGTATCCGTTTGTACTTAAGGAAATAACGACGTCTTCAACAGGAATGAGATCTTCATCTTCCATGTCTACTTCACCTTCAATTATTTCTGTACGGCGATCATCACTGTATTTGTCTTTGACAGCTGTAAGTTCATCTTTAACAATCTGTACAACTCTTGAATGATTAGCCAGGATATCTTTTAAATCAGCAATCTCTTCATAAAGAATTCTCAGTTCTTCATAAATTTTATCTCTGGATAAACCTGTCAGTCTTCTAAGCTGCATATCCAGAATCGCTTTAGCCTGAATTTCATCAATACCGAATTCGGCATTCATCTTTTCATAGGCTTCATTATCATCTTTGGAACTTCTGATAATTTCAACAATTCTATCGATATTATCTAAGGCAATCTTTAATCCTTCTAATAAATGAGCTCTTTCTTCATCCTTATTAAGATCAAACTGTGTTCTTCTTCTTACTACTGTCAGCTGATGTTCAATATAACATCTTATAATCTCTTTCAAAGACAGCAGCATCGGTGTATTATCCACCAGGACATTATTGTTGACATTGAATGATGTCTGTAAAGGTGTAAGTTTATACAGCTGATTCAGTACAACTTCCGGCTGTACATCTTTCTTGAGTTCTATTTCAATACGTACACCGTTACGGTCGTTTGATAAGTCTCTTAATTCAGTAATACCTTCAACAAGTTTTTCTTTGGCAAGTTCATGAATCTTGTCATACATAGACTGTTTGTTGACAAGATATGGAATTTCTTTAACTACCAGTCTGTGTTTTCCCTGAGGAAGATCTTCAGTAATGACTCTGGCTCTCATAATAATAGAACCCTTACCGGTTTCATATGCCTGTCTGATACCGGATCTTCCTACAATGTATCCGCCTGTAGGGAAATCAGGTCCAGGTATCTTTTCCATAAGCTCAACAGTTGTAATATCAGGATTATCAATCTGAGCGATAATACCATCTATTACTTCACCAAGGTTATGGGTTGGAATATTTGTAGCCATACCGACCGCAATACCCATAGATCCATTGACTAACAGATTAGGGAACTTGGATGGCAAAACACAAGGTTCCAGGTGTCTTGCATCATAGTTATCTTTAAAATCTACAGTATCCTTACGGATATCCTGAAGAAGTTCAAGAGATATCTTTGACATACGGGCTTCGGTATATCGCATTGCCGCAGCACCATCACCATCAAGGGAACCGAAGTTACCATGACCGTCTACCAGTGTATAACGGTAGGAGAAAGGCTGAGCCATACGGACCATTGTGTCATAGATTGCGGTATCACCATGTGGATGATACTTACCCATAACTTCACCGACAATATTTGCCGATTTTACATGTGGTTTATCAGGTGTAAATCCGGCATCATACATTGCCCAAAGGACTCTTCTGTGTACCGGTTTCATACCATCCTTTACATCAGGTAAGGCACGGTCAATGATAACCGACATGGAATAGCTTAAGAAGTCATCTCTCATTTCCGAGGAAATATTTACTTCTTTCATGTTTCCATGGTTGAAATATCTGTCTTTTATTTCTTCCATATTTCCTCCTTAAATATCCAGGTTCTTGACAAAGTGGGCATTTTCCACGATGAAGTTCTTACGAGGTTCTACATCATCGCCCATCAGCATACTGAATACCTGATCGGCATCAATCGCATCTTTAATAGTTACACGCTTTAATGTTCTTCTTTCAGGATCAAGAGTTGTTTCCCATAACTGGCTTGGATCCATTTCGCCAAGTCCCTTGTATCGCTGAATATCATATTTTTCATCACCATAATCTCTCTTGGCGATTTCAAGTTCCTCATCAGAATAACAGTATCTTAATGTTCGCTGTCCCTTTATTAATTTATAAAGTGGTGGCATTGCAATATAGACATAACCCTGTTCAATCAAAGGTCTGAAGTATCTGTATAGGAATGTCAGCATCAGTGTAGAAATGTGCTGTCCATCGACGTCGGCATCGGTCATGATTACAATCTTGTGATATCTTAATTTACTTACATCAATCTCATCACCAAAGCCGCAGCCGAAAGCCTGTATCATCATTCTGATTTCGGCGTTGTCATATACGCGATGCAGTCTTGCCTTTTCAACATTAAGAATCTTACCTCTTAATGGAAGTACAGCCTGGAAGTTGGAATCTCTTCCCTGCTGAGCTGAACCACCCGCAGAATTACCTTCGACGATATAGATTTCACAGATTGATGGATCTCTTGATGCACAATCCTTTAATTTGGTAGGCAGATTACCTGATCCAAAATCATCTTTTCTTCTTACTGATTCTCTGGCCTTTTGGGCAGCGAGTCTTGCCTCAGATGCGGAACGTGCCTTTTCCACAATAATCTTTGCCGTATCAGGATTTTCTAAGAGATATCTTTTGAAGTAATCACCAAAAAGTTTATTAACTACCGGTCTTACTTCCGCATTACCAAGTTTACCTTTAGTCTGTCCTTCATACTGAGGATCAGGATGCTTAACAGAAACGATGGCAGTTAAGCCTTCCTTTAAGTCATCAATAGTCAGTTTTTCATCTTCTGATTTGAATAATTTTTTATCTTTTGCATACTGATTTATAACTCTTGATAAGGTCTGTCTGAATCCATCCAGATGCATACCACCTTCAGGAGTAAAGATATTGTTACAGAAAGAATAGGTCTTTTCTGAATAGTTGGAGTTGTATCTTAAAGCTACTTCTACCGCAATCTGGGTTGTCTCATCATAACCGTCGCAGTACAGGATATCATCAAAGATCTTGGTTTCTGATTCATCAAGGAAGTTGACATATTCCTTGATACCACCTTCATACATAAAGGTATGTGTACCTTTGTGATTGTCTTCCTTGTTCCAGTTGAAGATGAATCTTATGCCTTTATTAAGGAAAGCCATCTGACGGATACGGTTATAGAGTGTTTCATAATCATAAACCGTACCTTCCTTGAATATTTTTTCATCAGCCTTGAAACTTACAATAGAACCTTTATCATTACAGGTTCCGATTTCTTTTAAAGGAACATCAACCTTGCCACCATCCTTGAATCTGGCAAAGTATTTTTTACCTTCCTTATGTACTTCTACTTCAAGCCATACCGATAAGGCATTTACGACAGATGCACCAACACCATGGAGACCTCCAGATACCTTATAGGCACCACCACCGAATTTTCCTCCGGCGTGAAGTACGGTAAAGATTGTTTCAACAGTAGAGATACCGGTCTTTTTATGAATTTCTACAGGCATACCTCGACCATCATCTTTTACACATACCACATCATTAGAATCTACACTTACTTCAATGGTTGTCGCATATCCGGCTAAAGCTTCATCGACAGAGTTATCAATGATTTCCCATACCAGATGATGTAAACCGGCTGCAGAAGTAGTACCAATATACATACCTGGTCTTTTTCTGACCGCTTCTAGTCCTTCTAAGACCTGAATGTCTTCCGATGTATACTGATCATGATCAATACTTGTGTTAGACATCTTTTTCCTCCTTTAATTCAATATGTTTATATTTATTTTTAATATTTAACTTGTTTATATCGGTATTGGTAATAATTATCTGACATTTTTCAGGAATGTTTCTTAAGAGTCTTTCCTGATTGTTTTTATCAAGTTCAGATAAGATATCATCCAGAAGTACTATCGGATATTCCTTAAGTTCTGAAATGATATATTCAATGACCGCAAAGCGGAAAGCTATCATAATCATTCTCTTCTGTCCCTGGGATGCAATATTATTCACATCAATTCCATCCATCTCAAAACAGAAATCATCATGATGGGGACCGAAAGTCGCATAGTGATAATACATATCCTTATCTTTTGATAGAATCATCTTTTCTCTGATATTTTTTATATCACTGCACTTTTTATAAACAGTTTTAATATCTGATTTCTTATTCGATATCCGGTAATAGATATCAGATATATATCTGTTTATTTCTTCAAAGAACCTTATTCTTTCCCTTAAAATAATTTCAATACAGGGAATCATACTCTCTTCAATAACATCCAGTAAGACAGAATCTACCTTTTCTTCTTTAAGCAGTCTATTTTTATCTTTAAGAAGAGAATGATATTTAAGTTCAGCCATAAGATAATTCTTATTGACCTTACCTATTTCAATATCAAGAAGTTTTCTTCTTTCTGCTGGAGTTTCATTAAAGATTTGCAGATCATCAGGTTTGAATAATATGGCATTTAGTTTACCGATATATTCTGATGTTCTGTGAATAAGACTGTTGTTGAAATATAAAGATTTATTTTTATTACCTATAACAACCTTATATTCACCTTTATCAGCCTTAAGAATAATACGGGCATAATCTTTATCCTTATTGATAAGACATTTATCATCATTGCAGCGGTAGGATTTGGTATTGGATACAACCAGAATGCTTTCTAAAATATTGGTTTTACCTATACCGTTTTTACCGGTGATGATATTAAGATGAGGATCAAACTCAAGATAGAAATCATGATAGTTTCGATAATCATTCAGTCTTAATGATTTTACTAACATATTTCTATTTCTCTGTTTCCTATTACAATATGATCACCCTTATACAGTTTTTTACCTCTGCGATTTTCTGATTCTCCATTAAGCAGTACTGTTTCATTGCTTAAAAACCACTTTACTGCCCCACCGGTAGAAACAAAATCACAGATCTTCAGTAACTGTCCAAGAGTGATATATTCATCTCTTATTTCAATCTTTTCAATATTTCCCATATTCTACCTTATTATAGCATTTTCCCTATATTTTTTCTATGTCACTAGATTTAAAAATAATACATATAGAACCACATAAAAATTAAAAAGTCCCTTAAAATGCTTAAAAAGGGGCTCTTTTTACAAATCACTTATTTTACTTGATAAAATTTATACATAATTAAAACCACTTTTCAGTGGTTTAATTTTTATCTGTAGGTTCTTACCGGAGATATCAGCTGGATGAGACTTTCATCATCAGTTGATTTTAAAATCATTGGTTTGAGTTCTCCAGAGAAATCAAATTCAACTGTTTCACATGATAATGATCTGATCGCATCCTGAAGATATTTACCTGAACATGATATCTCTAAAGGATTACCTTCATACGATACTACCGGAATCTTTTCAAAAGATGATCCGATCTGATTTGAAGAAGTAATTTCTACAGCTTCATTACTGATATTCATTCTTACGGTATTCTTACCATCAGATTTAATAAATGATGTACGATCTATTGCGTTTGATATCTCTTTAGATGAAACAAGAAGTTTTGATGAGAATGTTGCCGGTACCAGTCTTGATGTATCAGGGAAAACATCATCCAACAGTCTTGTCTGAATAACAGAATTTCCAATAATAAATGAAATCTTCTGATTATCTATCGCAATCTTCAGTTCACTGTTATTACCGATAGAATGATATATTTCATTAAGATATTTTGCAGGTACAGTAATATTTATACCAATATCTGAATCTACCTTTACTTTTTTATAGGCTAATCGATAGGAATCTGTCGCATTGGCGTGAAGTACACCATTTTCAACCTTAAGATTTACACCTGTCAAAACAGGTCTTGTCTCTTTATCGGAACAGGCAAAGGCTGTCTGATCTATAATTTCCATAAATGTCTTTGAATCAATTTCAAAAGGTTTATTATCGTTGATTTCAAAACTTATTACCGGATACTCAGCTGCATTCATACCATTGATCTTGAACTGGGATTTTTCGCCTGAGAACTTTACCAGCAATCCATCGATAGTTTCAAAACTTACAAGGTTTCCATCTATCTTTCTGACAATATCCATCAGATATTTGCCATCTATAACAATTTCACCTGTTTCATTTATAATGAGTGCTTCTTCATTATTTCCTTCAATAACACTCTTTATGGAAATGTTGGAATCAGAAGCTATAAGTGTTATTTTATTTTCCTCTACTTCAATTTTGATTCCACCAAGACTAGGCAAAGGTGTATTTGAAGATACTGCTCTGAATACAAGTGTCAATGAATCCAGGAAACTTTTCTTACTGATTTTGAAATTCATGAAATCTCCTTTTTGTATATAATTTAAGACTTATTACTATTAGTTTGTTGAAAAATGTGGAAAAGTCTTAAAAACCTTTATTTATAAACCTATTTTAATACTTTTTGGTCTGGAAAAAAAGTTATAAGAAGTGGATTATTTGATAGTAGCTTCTATTTCGTTGATAGCTTTCAGAATCAAAGGTTCACTCTTTATTTTCTTTTCAACAGTTTCAATAGAACTCATGACTGTTGAATGATCTCTTCCACCGAATTCTCTGCCGATATCATCATATGTTGTATCTAATAACTTACGGCACAGATACATCGCAATCTGTCTGGCGTTGGATATGTTTTTGGTACGGTTGGCAGAAGTAATCTGCTGTTTGGTCAGATTATAATAATCACATACTCTTCTTCTTATTAAAGATACAGAAATATCACTCTTTGTTTCCTTGATCTGAGTAGAGAATGCCTGCATGGCCAATTTTAAAGAGATAGTATCATCATCTTCAGATATAGGAAAATTGATTGAATAGAATAAAAGTCTGTTTACAGCTCCTTCAAGACTTCTTACGTCCTGAGAAAAGTTGGAAGCAATATAATCAAATACTTCCGGTTCAATATTCAGTTTTACAGAACTTGGATTGGCATAGAATTTCATCTTCAGTATATTTACTGATGTTTCAAATTCCGGAGCTTCAATATTGACATTCAATCCCTGGTTGAAACGGGATACAATTCTTTCCTCTAAACCTTTTATTTCATCAGGTGTTCGATCACTTGTAAGACAGATCTGTTTTCTGTTGTTTACAAGATAATTGAAGATGGTAAAAAATATTTCATGAGTTTTAGGTTTATTGGCAATAAACTGAATATCATCTACCAGCAGAAGATCTACAGTATTGAAATAATTTTTAAAATCATCAAATTTATTATCCATATAGGCTTTGTGAACAGCTTCTACAAATTCTATACCCGATAAAAAGACAATATGTTTATCAGGAAAAAGCTGCTGATAATGATTTCCAATGGCATTTAATAAATGAGTCTTACCAAGACCTGAAGCACCATATATGAATAATGGATTATAAATCATACCTGGATTGGTAGCACAGGTTAAAGAGGCAACCTGAGCCTGAGCGTTGGATTTTCCTACGACAAAGTTGGCAAAAGTCTGATTCTCATCCAGTTTCCTGGTAATATATTTAGACACATAAAAACCTTCAGAAATATCTTCAATAATTTTATTCTTCTCATTCTGATCTTTCTTGGTCAGTTTAACCGTATAATTATCCTGCAGAACATCACTAAGACAGTTTTCTATAACCGGGTGGTATTGAGACATAATAGAATAATTCATAAATAAAGGAACTTCTATTTCCGCAACATTATCATCCAGGGACAGCAGTTTTGCCTCAAAGTAAGGCAGGGAAGCTTCGGGAACCTGTCCTGATTCCACGATCTTCTGGAATGTATTTTTCCATACATCGTTCAAATAAATATCTATCGTTTTCATAATTTACACCTGTGTGTGAATATAATAATAACATTAGTTTTCCACATTTTTAATGTAAAAATTCAGTAAGTTTTCCGCATTCCACATCCAGAACACCCAAAAACCTAATAACCATAGTCTCTAAGATACTTTTCCACATTTTTCCACATTTTGATTTTGTTGATAATTTGTGCATTAATAATTCACTTTTCTTTCCACTGTTGACAAATGTGTAAAGAATGACTTTACAAACATTATAATTGTGGAAAATAAATTAATAAAGCCCTTTATTAATGGATTTATTTAAGGTTTTCCACTTTTCCAATCAACGTGGAAAACTGCTTAAAACAATTGTTTAAAACTTAAAAATTAAACACACGATTATACATATTGTTTACATTTAAACTTTTGTACATATGTGGAAAATTATTCATTTTTTCACAATTAATTGATTATATAATATTAGGGTAAAAGAGGTTTGAATATGTATAAAATTAATGATCTTTTTGATTTGAATCATACCATAGCTTCAGATTATCTGTCTGAGTATGAATATCCCTGGGAAGCCTTAAAGGGAATCAAAGAATATATTGTTGAACTGGGAAACAGACTTGATAAGAATGAATATATAGAAATTAAAGATCAGGTCTGGGTTCATAAAAGTGCTGACATCTATGAATCAGCCTGTATCAACGGCCCATGTATCATTGGTGCCAACACCGAAGTAAGACACTGTGCCTTTATCAGGGGTTCAGCGCTTGTGGGTGATAACTGTGTGGTTGGAAATTCTGTTGAATTAAAGAATGTTATCCTCTTTGATAATGTACAGGTACCGCACTACAACTACGTCGGGGATTCGATTCTCGGCTACAAATCCCATATGGGTGCCGGATCAATCACCTCCAATATCCGTTCAGACAAAAAACTTATTACAGTTCATAACGGCGATGAAGACATGGATACCGGTATTAAGAAGATTGGAGCAATGCTGGGAGATTATGTGGAAGTAGGCTGTAACTCCGTCCTTAATCCAGGCACGATAATTGGCAGAAACAGCAACATCTATCCTACAAGCTGTGTCAGAGGTACCGTACCGGAAAACAGTATCTACAAAAACAACGGAAAGGTAATTGCCAAACATGATTAAAGGACTGATATTTGACCTTGATGGTACAACTTTAAATACATTACTGGATATGCATGAATGTATCAATATGACCATGAGGGATTTTGGATTTCCGGAAAAAACCTATGATGAAGTAAGAATGGGTGTGGGAAGAGGATATAGAGTTCTTGTGCAATCATGCCTTCCCAAAGGAAGTAATGATGAACTTATTGATAAGGCAACCGAAGTATATAAAGCCTATTACGCAAAATACTGCAATGTCAAAACCGTTCCTTATGAAGGTGTAAAAGAACTTCTTAATAAACTTCAGGAAAAAGGTATAAAGATGGGAGTAAATTCCAATAAGGGTGATGACCTTACAAAACAGTTGACCATTCAGAATTTTCCTGAAATAGATTTTGTGGATATTATTGGTTCAAGAAAAGATATCCCGAATAAACCTGATCCATATTCTGCCAATGAGATTATGGAAAAGATGGGATTAAATAAAGATGAAGTCTTATATATCGGTGACAGTGAATCAGATATACTGACTGGACACAACGCCGGATTAAAGGTTGTAGGCTGTGCCTATGGCTTCAGGGACGCTGAAGTCCTGGTTGATAACGGCGCTGATTATCTTATTGAAACACCTTTGGAATTATTGGATATTATTTAATAAATATATGCTAAAATAACGTTGTCGCAAAGAAGGGACGAGTAGGATATATAAGAACCAGAAGCGAGTCTTAGATGGTGAAAGTAGGACGGTGACTGATATCTGAATAAAAACCCGGAGTGAAACGTCTTACGCGTTAAGTAATAATGAAGGGCATATGGAAACATATGAACTAAGGTGGTACCGCGTTTATAACGTCCTTAGATGAGGGACGTTTTTTATTTGCAGGAGGAAATTATGGAAAGAAATCTAAATGATCAGCAGCTGGTCAGAAGACAGAAAATGAATGATCTGAAGGAAAAAGGAATAAATCCTTTTGGTAATGCGTTTAAAAGAACAGCTTTTGTAGCTGATATCCGTAAGGGATATTCTGATAAAACAAAAGAAGAACTGGAAAATGATAAGGTAAATGTGATTATAGCCGGCAGAATCATGTCCAAAAGAAGAATGGGCAAAATGTGTTTTATGAATATTCAGGACAAAACCGGAAATATTCAGCTCGTTATAAACAGAGCCGACCTGGGTGAAGAACCTTATGAACTGGTCAAGGCGTCTGATATTGGTGATATTATCGGGGTTGATGGAAATATCTACCGCACCAATCCAAGCGAACAGAATCCAAATGGTGAATTATCGGTATATGTGCTCAAATATACCCATCTGACCAAGGCCTTATCACCATTACCGGAAAAATTTCACGGCTTAACAGATAAGGAAGAAAGATACAGAAGAAGATATGTGGATCTCATTATGAATGAAGAATCCAAAAAGACCGCTTTCTTAAGACCACAGATTATCAAGACCGTAAGAAATTATATGGATGAACAGGGCTTTACCGAAGTAGAAACACCAGTATTAACTACTTTATTGACAGGTGCTTCCGCCAGACCGTTTGTAACCCATCATAACGCTCAGGATCTTGATATGTATATGCGTATCGCATTGGAATTAAATCTTAAGAGACTGCTGGTTGGTGGTATGGAAGCGGTATATGAAATTGGCAGAACCTTCAGAAACGAAGGTATGGATTCCATGCATAATCCGGAATTTACCTTAATGGAAGCCTATCTTGCCTATTCCAATCTTGAAGGTATGATGGATCTGACTGAAGGCATGTACTGTAAGGTTGCCGAAAGTATCGGTAAAGATACCTACAGATTCCTGGATCATGAAATCACCATTAAGGCGCCATTCAGAAGACTGTCTATGGTAGAAGCCATCAAGGAAGAAACAGGTATTGATTTCTCTAAAGAAATGAGTTTTGAAGAAGCTTCGGCTCTTGCAAAAGAACATCATATCGAAGTAGAAAAACACTTTACGACAGGACATATCATCAACGCTTTCTTTGAAACCTATGTTGAAGATAAACTCATTCAGCCTACCTTCCTATATGGTCATCCGGTAGAAATATCCCCTTTAACCAGAGCCAATGAAAAAGACCCTAGATTCGTCGACAGATTTGAACTGTTTATCGGGGGCAAGGAATTTGCGAACGCCTATACCGAACTTAATGATCCAATCGATCAGCTTGAAAGATTTGAGGCTCAGCTTAAGGCCAGAGAACTGGGTGATGAAGAAGCCAACGATATCGATATGGATTTCATTGAAGCCCTTGAATACGGTATGCCTCCGGCTGGCGGTATAGGATATGGCATAGACAGAATGTGTATGCTGTTTACCGAAGCCGAATCAATAAGGGACGTAATATTGTTCCCTACGATGAAGGAAAAAGACCGATTATATTAAGCAGTTAATTAATAACTGCT
>JAUNIH010000014.1 GCA_030523555.1 Erysipelotrichaceae bacterium | reverse complement strand
AATAAGATACTTTCAGGTATCTTAATTAACCACACGATTGTAGAGTGTTAGATAATTTTTTAAATAATTTAATTTAAATTGATTTTCTGCCAGAGTGTAGGCTCACTTACAGGAAGTCCTGAATCAGAAGGCCCTGGTTGATTAAAAATATAATAATCTGTCCCATCAAAATATATCGTTCCTCTTGTTATACCAATAAAGATCTGAGTATTATCCCATTGGCTTCGTGGCACTGAATTATCATTAGTAAGAATATTTCCTGAATTGAGTGCACTCTCAGTTAATTCAACAAATTCCCAATGACCAGATAAGCTCGCATAATCAGAGGTATTATCTGTGTTACAGACATAGATTGTAGTACCATCAGAATATATATTGCCCGCTATACAGTTATTCGAATCGTTTAGTAGATAAGTGGTTGAGTTTAAACTTGCAGTGCTATACAGGCTGCTGGAAGATGGTGTTGATGGTGTACCTGAACTTCCTGAACCTCCAGAGCTACTGCCACTTCCTTCCCAATAAAAGATAGTGTTATATGTATCTTTTTCTACAACAATCTTACAGGTTCCGCCTTTTTTAGGGGTACCTATCCAGTTATCTTTATCGGTTGGACTGTATTCACCGATTACGACATTACTTGTCTGCCAGTCATCCTGAGACTGTGATAGTGCAAAACTTCTTGTCCAGTTAGTGTCATCATAATCCTGACTTGTATCATTCAGCAATGCCTCTACTCTTAGTTCAGCATATATTGATCTTGCAGTTGAAATATCTTTGGCTTCAGCGGCTTTTTCTATAGAACCTGAAAAAACCGGAAACATGATTCCGACAAGTACAGCGATTATCGCAATAACGATTAAAAGTTCCGCTAATGTAAAACCTTTATTTATTCTGTTTTTATACATATTAATCTTCTTTATTAATTTAATTTTAACATTATTCATCATTTATGACTTATCAGGATAGGCATTATAATAAAGTTAATTATGAGAAGAGCCGACAGAGAAGTAACTGATCTCAATATCATTTATGAAGTTATCAGAAGATGTGATGTTTTAAGATTGGGATTATATGATGGAGAATATCCTTATATCGTACCTGTTAATTTCGGATACCGTTTTGATGAAGATATCATTCTGTACTTTCATGGAGCTAAAGCCGGTAAAAAATATGAACTTATAAAAAAGAATAATAAATGTTCATTTGAAATGGATAATGAACTGATGATAGATCTTTTATATGATTCAAAGTCTGTTACGACAAGATATGAATCAGTTATGGGTAAAGGTATTATCAGAGAACTTGATAATGAAGATAAGATAATGGCTCTTAATTATCTGATGAGTTCTTATGAAAAGACAAAGGACTTTGAATGTGGGTTATCAGAATCTGTACTTGATAATACGGCCGTATATGAACTTAAAGTAAGCAGTATAAGTTGTAAGATAAATCCTGTAAAATGATGAAGAAATGTAAATATAGCGAACTGTGTGGAGGCTGTACCTATCAGGGCATAGATTATTCTGAACAGCTTAAACTTAAACAGGGAAAAGCGGATAAGCTTTTAGGTAAATATCATAAGGTAAATCCTATTATCGGTATGGATAATCCTTTACATTACCGTAATAAGGTTCAGGTATCTTTTGGATATGATGAATCTAGACATTTCATCTATGGAAACTATATTCCTAAAACTCATCAGTTATTACAGATAGATGAATGTATGCTGTGTGATGAAAATGCCTATAAGATCTTTGAATCATTAAAAAGACTGCTGATTAAATATCATGTATCTGTCTATAACGAAAGAACTAAGAAGGGTATTTTAAGACACGCGATAATCCGTACATCCAATAAGGGTGAATATATGCTGGTGATGGTATGCAGTGTATCAAGGTTCAAAAGTATGGATAATCTTGTAAAGGATCTTATAAGATACAATCCTTTAATAAATACAATTGTATTAAATGTTAACAGTAAACCTGGTTCTCAGGTATTGGGTAACAGAAATTACACATTATACGGTAAAGGATATATTACGGATAGTTTATGTGGTCTTGATTTTAAGATATCCGCATCATCTTTCTATCAGGTAAACAAGAGGCAGACAGAAGTTCTGTATAATTACGCTATTGATAAAGCTGAATTAAATGATAAAGATACTGTTATAGATGCCTATTGCGGTACAGGAACTATCGGTTTATGTGCTTCTAAAAAGGTTAAGAATGTATTGGGTATAGAACTGAATAAGGAAGCTGTAAAAGACGCAGCAACTAATAAGAAAATTAATAATATTGAGAATATTGAATTTATCGCTGATGATGCAGGTAAATATATGAAATATCTCAGTGATAATGATAAAAGATATTCAGCAGTTATTATGGATCCTCCAAGAAGCGGAAGTGATATGAAGTTTATGAATTCGCTGGTTAAAATGTCACCTGATAAAGTAATCTATATATCCTGCAATCCTGTAACTCTGGCTGATAATCTGAAATATCTTACTAAATTCTACGAAATTAAAGACATACAGCCAGTAGATATGTTTCCATATACGGAACATATTGAAACTGTAGTATGTATGACGAGAATTAAATAGTATTTTTATGCGCTTTTCATATTTAAAAAAAGCGTGAATTATCATAAAATACAATTGACAACAAAAAGGAGAAACATAATGAATTTATCCCCATTACAGAAAGAAAGGTACAAGTATGCACCTAAACTTCCAGGAATGCTCAGAAACGGCATTAATGAGATCTGTGTTAAAGAAGGAAAAGAGACTGAATCAGTAGCTGATCAGGCCAAGATCAAAGAACTTTTCCCTAATACTTACGGTAAGAAAGAAATTACTTTTGAAAAGGGTACTAACACTTCTACTCCTAAAAAACAGGTAGTAGGTGTTATCTTATCCGGAGGACAGGCACCTGGCGGACATAACGTTATCTGTGGTTTATATGATGCCTTGAAGGCAACCAATCCTGAAAATGTACTGTATGGATTCAAGAACGGTCCTGCAGGACTTATCGAAGACAACTATCTTATCTTTGATGATGAATATATTGATGCCTACCGTAATACCGGTGGTTTCGATATTATCGGTTCTGGACGTACAAAGCTGGAAACTGAAGCTCAGTTTGAAGTAGCTGCTGATGTCTGCAAGAAACACGGCATTACCGCTATCGTTATTATCGGTGGTGATGATTCCAACACAAACGCGTGCGTTCTGGCTGAATACTTCGCTGCTCATAATACCGGTGTACAGGTAATCGGCTGTCCTAAGACAATTGATGGTGACTTAAAGAACGAAGATATTGAATGTTCATTCGGTTTTGATACAGCTACCAAGACTTATTCAGAAGTTATCGGCAATATCGAAAGAGATGCCAATTCTGCTAAAAAGTACTGGCACTTTGTAAAGGTGATGGGACGTTCTGCATCTCATGTTGCCCTTGAATGTGCACTAGAAACGCAACCTAATATCTGTCTTATCTCAGAAGAAGTTGCGGCTAAAAAGATGTCATTATCTTCAATCGCTGACTATATTGCTGATTCTGTAGAAAAACGCGCAGCAAATGGTATGAACTTTGGTGTAGCTATCATTCCTGAAGGTGTAGTTGAATTTGTACCTGAATTCTCAGTTCTGATTCATGAAATCAATGAACTGCTGGCAGGTGAAAAAGCTGATGCGTTTAACGCTTTACCATCATGGGCTGATAAATATGCCTTTATCGAAAAGGGTCTGACTCCTGAATCGATGACTGTATTCGCTATCCTTCCCCAGGGTATTCAGCAGCAGCTGTTCTTAGAAAGAGATCCTCATGGTAATGTTCAGGTATCACTGATTGAATCTGAAAAACTCTTCTCAGCATTAGTTAAGGATAAACTTGATGCGAGAAAGAAAGCTGGCACATATAAGGGTAAATTCTCTCCATTACATCACTTCTTCGGTTATGAAGGAAGATGTGCATTCCCATCAAACTTTGACGCTGACTACTGTTATTCATTAGGTTACAATGCGTTCATGCTGATTCAGTATGGCTATAACGGATATCTTTCAAAGGTATCAAATCTGTCTAAACCTGCTGAAGAATGGGTAGCAGGCGGTATGCCAATCACCAAGATGATGAATATCGAAAGAAGACATGGTGAAGATAAACCGGTTATCAGAAAAGCCTTGGTAGAACTCGATGGCAAACCATTCAAATACTTCGAGGCTCATCGTGACGCATGGGCTGTAGAAACAGCCTATACATATCCTGGTGCGATTCAGTACTATGGACCAAGTTCTGTGTGTGATATCACCACTAGAACTCTTGCCTTAGAAAAAGGTGAATAAAACTAAAGTGCATCAAACGATGCACTTTTAATTGAAGGAGATTTTATGTTATATCTGATGAGACACGGAAAAACTTCCTGGAATATTAATCGAAGATATCAGGGAAATACGGATATCCCTTTATGTGATGAGGGTATTCTTCAGGCTAAGGAAGCTAAGGAAAAGTATAAGGATGTTCACTTTGATATCTGTTATACTTCACCTTTATCTAGAGCCAGAAAGACGGCTGAAATAGTTCTTGAAGGAAGAGATATTCAGATAATCACAGATGAAAGATTAAGAGAAATGAACTTCGGTGAATATGAAGGAAGATATGTCAATAAGGATGATAAAGATGATCCCATGACCATTCTTTTTGACAGTCCGGAAAAGTTTGTTCCAGGAATTGGCGGAGAAAGACTTGAAGATGTTATAAAAAGAACAGGATCATTTCTTGAAGAATGTGTTTATCCCTATAAGGACAGGGATATTCTTCTTATTGGGCATGGGGCTATGTTTTCAGGATTATACTGCAGTATTTTTGATATTCCTGTAGAAAATTACTGGCAGCATTTCACAAAAAACTGTGAACTGGTAAAAGTTGAATATCAGGTATAAAAAATATTGTATAATAGAAAAACGAAGGTGAAAGAATATGGATAATAAATATACATTTGAAGAAATAGTTACACATCTTAAATCATCCGGTTATGTCTATCAGGGTTCTGAAATCTATGGTGGTTTATCAAACTCCTGGGATTTCGGTATTCTTGGCAGCTGGTTAAAGAAAAATATTAAAGACTTATGGTGGAAAGAGTTTATTGAAAAATCACCATACAATGTCGGAATTGACAGTGCGATATTAATGAATACAAAGACCTGGGAAGCATCAGGACACCTTAAGGGTTTCTCTGATTCCATGGTTGACTGCAAGGAATGTAAGGGAAGATTCAGAGCTGACAATATGATTCAGGAAGCTACAGGCTTATCAGCTGAAGGCAAGACTCCCGAAGAAATGGATCAGATGATTGAAGAAAACAATATTTCTTGTCCTAACTGCGGTAAACACAACTTTACCAATGCCAGACCATTCAATCTGATGTTCAAGACCTATATTGGTACTTTAGAAGACGCGAAATCGGTTGTATATCTGAGACCCGAAACAGCTCAGGGTATATTTGTCAATTTCAATAATGTCGCAAGAACATCACGTAAGAAAATACCATTCGGTATCGGACAGATCGGTAAATCATTCCGTAATGAGATTACACCAGGAAATTTTATCTTCCGTGTAAGAGAATTTGAACAGATGGAACTCGAATTCTTCTGCAAACCTGATACTGACCTTGAATGGTACAAGTATTGGGTAGACAAGTGCTATGACTTTGTAAAACGTTTGGGTATCAATGAAGATAAGTTAAGAATAAGAGCTCATGATCCTGAAGAACTCAGTTTCTATTCAAAGGGTACATCAGATATTGAATATGCCTTCCCATTTACTGACTGGGGTGAGGTCTGGGGTATAGCTGATCGTACTGATTATGACTTATCAAGACATTCAGAAGTTTCAGGCAAGGAACTTAGCTATCTCGATCCTGAAACTCATGAAAAATATATCCCATATTGCGTAGAACCTTCTGTAGGTGTAGAAAGACTTTTCCTTATGATCTGCTGCGATGCCTACGCTAAAGAGATGGTAGGGGAAAATGATGAAAGAATCGTCATGCATATGCATCCAGCCGTTGCGCCAGTAAAAGCGTGTGTATGTCCATTAAGCAAAAAACTCTCTGAACCTGCTACAAAGTTATTCCAGGATCTATGTGAAGAGTTCCATTGCGAATATGATGAAGCCGGTTCTATCGGTAAACGATACAGAAGAAATGACGCGATCGGTACACCATTCTGTATCACCTACGATTTTGATACGGAAAATGACAACTGTGTTACGGTTAGAGACCGTGACACTATGGAACAGGTCCGTGTCAATATAAATGAATTAAAAGAATATATTAAATCCAGAATCAAATTTTAATGAAATTAACTCAAGACGTTATAGATGATATCCGTAACAGTGCGGATATAGCTGATGTTATAGGTCACTATATTCCCTTAATCAAAAAGGGTAAAGGTTATACAGCCGTATGTCCTTTTCATGATGACCATGACCCATCTTTATCCATCTCCCAGGATAAACAGATATACAAGTGTTTTGTCTGCGGAAATGGTGGTAACGTCTTTTCTTTTGTCTCCAATTTCAAAAAGATATCCTTTCCTGAAGCTGTTCAGGAAGTAAGCAATATCATAGGCAAACCTATTGAAATAGATACTGCTCCTAAAAGAGTATCCAGATTTCAACCTTATTATGATGTGCTTAATTCAATGATTACCTACTGTAATTATCTATTGACCGCATCAAAGATGGGCGAAGAAGCGATGACATATCTCAATAATCGAGGTATGGATAAAGACCTGATCGATTATTTCAATATCGGCTATAATCCTTCAAACAACAAGATCTATGATTATCTTAAGAATCATAACTTTAAGGATGAGGATATCATTAAGGCCGGTGCCTGCAGAATGCTCGATAACGGGATGGCGGATATCTTCTATAACCGAATTGTTTTCCCTATACATAATGCAGAAGGGGAACCTATCGGCTTTACTGCCAGAGAATTCAAAGAAAAAACCAATTCCAAATATATAAACTCATCTGAAGGTCTTATCTATACAAAGGGAGATAACCTTTACAATTATCACCGTGCAAAAGAATCAGCACGCAAACAGGCATATGTCATCGTGTGCGAAGGGGTAATGGATGTTATTGCGTATCATAAGGCTGATAAGGATAATGTTGTAGCTACTTTAGGTACAGCGTGTACCAGAAAACAGGTTGAACTTTTATCCTCTTTATCAAGACATATCGTCTTATCATATGATGGTGATGCGGCAGGTCAGGCTGCAAATCTCAAGATAGGTACTTTACTTCTTGATGCCGGATTACAGGTATCCGTTATCGACAACAATACCGATCTGGACCCAGATGAAATCATCTCTCAGCACGGAAAGAACGCTTTAAGAGATCTGGAGACAAAGAAAATCACATTTATTGATTTTGTGATCAAGTATTATAAGAACAGATTCAATCTTTCAAACTATAATGACCGTAAACAGATGACACTGCTTGTAGGTTCTCTGATTGATAAACTTCCTGATGAATATGACAGGGAAAATTATTACAATGAGCTTTATGAACTGACAAAGATCAGAAAAAGAACGGAAAATACTGTTAAAACAGAAGAACATAAAGATTATACTTCAAAAATATCTTATTCCATTGATGGATTGACGAAGGCGGAGTATACTATATTAGTTGATATTGTAATGTCCAAAAGGGCATTAGATATATACCAGAAACAGTTGGGATATCTTCTTGACGGGGTTAACCAGAAGCTGGCAATGATGATAATTGATGACTATCGCAAAAATGGAAAATGTTCACTACCAAGACTGTATGATGAAACTACCGATGAAGACATCAGGAATCTTATTACCACTCTGGCTGTAAGTGAGTTTTTACCTAAAGAGTTTAAAGAAGAAGACCTTAACTGTTCAATAGACAGGATCAAACAGGAATTAAAGAAGAGAAAACTTGATTCTTTAAAGAAAACGATAGAGAAATCTCTTGATGGTAAAGAAAGAGATGAGTATCTTCGTGAGTATGAAGATCTTATTAGAGAATTAGGAGGAAACGATGGCAAACACTAAGAAGAAAAAGACAGTGGAAGCTACAGATAGTACAGAAACAGTTAAAGTACCTGAGAAAAAGGGAAGAAAAAAGAAAGATACAGAAACCAAAGCTGAAACAAAACAGGTTAAGGAAGTTGTATCTTCTAACGGAAAGACTATCAAGGCTGTAAAGAAAAACAGTAAGTCATCATTAGGTTTAAAAAAGAAGTATAACGATCTTGATGATCTTAAAAATGACCTTCAGGAACTCAATAAACAGGGTGTAGAGATTGCGGAAGCTGAAGTAGTTAACGCTTTAGACCGTTTTGAAATGAGCGATGAAGATACAGATGCGTTCTATGGCTGGATTTCCGCTTCAGGAATTGAACTGATAAATGATGTAGAAGATGATGAGGATCTGGAAAATGATGATTATCTCGCCAGTGAGTCAGATGAATCAGAAGAAGATGAAGATTCTGAAAAGAATATCATCATCAACTATGAAGCAGCACAGACCTATACCAAGATCAATGATCCGGTAAAGATGTATCTTAAGGAAATCGGCAGAGTTCCTCTTTTGAAGGCTGATGAAGAAGTTGAAATCGCCAAGAGAATTGAAAGAGGTATTGAAAATCCGGATAATCCTGAATATGTTCAGGATGGTATGGAAGCCAAGAACGAACTGATCAGTGCCAACCTGAGACTTGTAGTAGCTATTGCGAAGAAATATACAGGCAGAGGAATGCTGTTCTTGGATCTCATTCAGGAAGGCAATATGGGCTTAATCAAGGCTGTAGACAAGTTTGATTACACTAAGGGTTTCAAGTTCTCTACTTATGCTACATGGTGGATCAGACAGGCTATTACCCGTGCTATTGCCGATCAGGCAAGAACCATCCGTATTCCTGTACATATGGTAGAAACCATCAACAAGATGACCCGTATCCAGAGACAGCTTGTTCAGGAACTCGGAAGAGATCCTAGTGCTGAAGAAATTGCTGCCAGAATGGGTAATGGTATGTCAGCTGACAAGGTAAGAGAAATTCAGAAGATCGCTCTAGACCCTGTATCACTTGAAACACCAATCGGTGAAGAAGATGATTCACATTTAGGTGATTTTATTGAAGATAAAGATGCGATTTCTCCTGATCAGTATGCCAATAATGAATTGCTGAAAGATGAAATCAATCTCGTTTTATCTACTTTAACTGAAAGAGAAGAAAAGGTGCTGCGTTTAAGATTCGGTCTTGAAGACGGCAGAACAAGAACGCTTGAAGAAGTAGGTAAAGAGTTTGATGTTACAAGAGAAAGAATCAGACAGATTGAAGCCAAGGCTTTAAGAAAACTGAAGAATCCTACCAAGTGTAAACGTTTAAAGGAATTTGTAGACTCCAAAAATTAATGTTATCCAATAGACTTTTAGAAATAAGTAAAATGGTAGAAAAAAATAAGGTAGTTTTTGACGTAGGTTCTGACCACGCTCAGCTGCCTTGTTTTTTACTGAAAGAAGGAATAGTAGATAAGGCCTATGCAGGTGATATTGCCGAAGGTCCTTTAAACAGTGCAAAAAAGAATATTGATAAGTTACATCTTGAAGGTAAAGTCATACCTGTATTATCTGATGGTCTGAATAATGCACCTGATGATGTTAAACAGGTAATCATATCCGGTATGGGATACTATACCATTGAACATATACTTGATAATTGTGATATTGATAAATATGACTGCTTTATTATTCAGAGTAATACTGATAATGATCTTTTAAGAAAATATATCAGTGATCATGGATATACTATTATGGATGAAAATATCATTTATGATGGATTCTATTATCAGATTATCAAGTTTAATTCCCTTAAACATGAAGCTTATACTGATTTAGAGATTAAATATGGACCGATACTTCTGGAAAGAAGAGATAAAGTATTTCTGGAATATCTTGAAAAGCAGGTATATAAACTGAATGATATCTATGTAAAATCAGGTAACAGTGAGATTCTCTCTACTATAAATGAAATAAAAAATATATTATACTAAAGTAGTTGAGGTAAAAATTTATGATTAAACTTAAGCGTGAAAATATTTTTGCGAACAAACGTGAATTTATGGATAACTACCGTCTGACTATGAGAAGCCAGTATGGTAAGGCTGTTGAAGATGCCGGTACTATTGAAAGATATACAGTTCTGGCACTTATGGTAAGATCTGCCATAGTTCAGCAGAATATGGAAACAAAATACTATATTATTGAAAACCATACCAGAGAACTCTATTATTTCTCTCTGGAATTCCTGATGGGAAGAATGTTGAGAAACAATATGATGTCCTTAGGATGCTATGACGTTGTTAAAGAAGCTCTTGCGGATATCAATATTGATCTTGAAGAAATTGAAGATCTTGAAACTGACCCAGGTTTAGGTAATGGCGGTTTAGGAAGACTTGCCGCATGTTTCCTTGATTCTATTGCCAATCTTGATTACGCAGGTAATGGTAATACCATCAGATACCGTAACGGTTTATTTAAACAGCTGATTGTGGATAATGAACAGGTTGAAGTTCCTGATCAGTGGCTCAAATACGGTAACCCATGGGAAGTAAGAAAGGCTCACCGTACTGTTGATGTAAGATTCTATGGTGAAGTAGAAGTAAAACGTAAAGAAAAAGGAAATCTCGAATTCCATCGTAAAAACACTGAACATGTGCTGGCTGTTCCATATGATATGCCTATTATTTCCAAAGACGGTAAGGCAGTAAACAATCTGAGAATGTGGAACGCTGAACCATCTGATGATCTTCCAGAAGGAACAGATTACCGTAAATATCTTTCAAATGTCGATGATATAACTCTTAACCTTTATCCTGATGATTCAACAGAAGAAGGCAGAAAGTTAAGAGTCAAACAGGAATATTTCTTTGTAGCTGCCGGTTTACAGGGCATTATCAATGACCATCTGGCTTCATATGATAACCTGGATAATCTTGCTGAAAAAGTTGTTATTCAGCTTAATGATACTCATCCTGCACTGGCTGTTCCTGAACTCATGAGAATATTAATGGATAAACATGATTATTCATGGGAAAAGGCGTGGGATATTACTAAACATACCTTTGCCTATACAAATCATACAGTATTACAGGAAGCTCTGGAAAAATGGCCTATCGCATATCTGCAGACCATTATTCCTCGTGTTTATATGATTATTCAGGAAATTGACTCAAGATTCCGTCAGTATCTAGCTGATATGGGTAAATCCACTGACTTTATTGAAAGTGTTGCGATTATTCATGATGGTAATGTACGTATGGCATATCTTTCAATTGTCGGAAGCTATTCTGTAAACGGTGTTGCCAAGATTCATTCTGACATCATCAAGAATCAGACATTCGCTCATTTCTATGAGATCTATCCTGATAAGTTCAACAACAAGACAAACGGTATTACACCAAGAAGATTCTTACAGTACAACAACCCTGAACTCTGTTCTCTCATTGATTCAAAGATCGGTAAGGAATGGCGTTCTGATATGCCTAAGATTGAAGATCTGATGAAATATGTTGGCAACAAGAAACTCCAGGAAGATTTCTTAAAGGTTAAATATCAGAAGAAAGTTCAGCTTGCTGACTGGTTAAAGAAGAATTACGATATTACTGTTGATCCTGATTCTGTATTTGATACAATTGCCAAGCGTCTTCACGCATACAAGAGACAGTCTCTGGATATCTTCTATGTAATGTCCTTATACTTCCGTATCAAGGAAGATAAAGACTTTACAATGCCTAAGACAACATTCTTCTTTGCGGCCAAGGCGGCATCTGCGTATAAGTTTGCGAAGAATATGATCAAACTGATCAACTGTGTAGCTGACAAGGTAAACAACGATCCTGAAGTAAACAAGTTTATCAATGTCGTATTTATTCCTAACTACCGTGTAACTGTATCTGAAAAACTGATGCCTGCAACCGATGTATCTGAACAGATCTCATTGGCTGGTAAAGAAGCATCTGGTACCGGTAATATGAAGTTCATGATGAATGGCGCTCTGACATTAGGTACACTTGATGGCGCAAACGTAGAAATCTCAGGTTTAGTAGGTGATGATAATATCGTTATCTTCGGTATGAAGGAAAATGAAGTTCTTGACTATAAGGCAAGAGGTTACAACGCGTATTCATACTATACAAATAATTATGTAATCAGACAGGTTATTGATTCTCTGATGAACAATACATGGTCTGATGAAAAAGATGATTTCAAGGAAATCGTTGATGAATTCCTGGTTAAGGGTGATGAATATATGGTTCTCGCAGACTTTGATGCCTACAGAGAAGCACATGATAAAGTATATGCATACTACGCTGATAAACATGAATGGGCAAAGAAGTGTCTTGTGAACATTGCCAAATCAGCATACTTCTCATCAGACAGAACTATTCAGGAATACGTAGATGATATCTGGCACCTTGATAAGATCAGGATGTAATATCATTTACCAGTAAACAACATGAAAGGGTTAATCGTTATGATTAACCCTTTATTAATATAAAAATAAAAGCTCCATTGGAGCTGATATTTATAACTATTAGCCTAATGAAGCAACAGCTTTAGCCAGACGTGACTTCTGTCTTGCAACATAGTTTGAATGTTTAAGATTAGAAGCAGCAGCCTTGTCTAACAGCGAGTTACAATCATTGAATGCCTTAACAGCAGCTTCTTTATCATTAGCAGCAACAGCAGTATTGACTTTCTTGATAGCTGTCTTTAACTGTGATCTTTCTGCAGAATTTTTACGGTTTGCAACAGCGTTTGTAATCGCTCTCTTCTTCTGAGATTTAATATTTGCCATATTATCCTCCTTCTTTAACGCCTTATTATTATATCAAAACAAGTCAAAAATGCAATAAAAATAGTGTAATATTATTAGTATGGACAAGAATCAGAGAATAGTTTTTATGGGTACTCCTGAGTTTGCAGCGCATATCCTGGAGGGGCTCATAATTAACGGATATAATATCGTAGCGGTTGTAACTCAACCTGATAAGGCCTTTGGCCGCAAGAAAGAATTAAGGCCCTGTGAATGCAAGGCTATGGCTTTAAAATACGATCTTCCTGTTCTTACACCCATTAAAATCAGATATGAATATGAAGAAGTATTATCATATGAACCTGATCTTATTATTACGGCTGCCTATGGTCAGATTTTACCTAAGGAAGTACTTGATTATCCAAAATATAAATGTATCAATACCCATGGATCTTTATTACCAAAGTATAGAGGTGGAGCCCCTATACAGAGATGTCTTATAAGTGGTGAAAAAGAAACAGGTATGACAATAATGTACATGAATGAAAAGATGGATGAAGGGGATATTCTTTATCAGAAAACTCTTCCAATCGATATTCATGATACAAATGCGACATTATTCAAAAAGCTGAGTGATATGGGTCTGGAGATGCTGCTGGAATTCTTACCTGAACTATTCACTGGGAATATAAATCCAGTTAAACAGAATCATGAAGAAGCGACATATTCATATAATCTTAAGAAAGAGGATGAGTTTATCAGTTTTGATAAGGATGTTTTAAGGGTCTATAACCATATCAGAGGATTACTGGATAATCCAGGTGCTTTTTTCATCCTTAATGGTAAGAAATATAAGATTATCGAAGCTTTCTATGAAGAATGTGAAGTATCAGAACCTAACAAATTCATTGGTTTAAAGAATAATTACCTTGAGATATCATGTCTCAATGGTTATATACAAATCTATAAGATTCAGCCTGAAGGCAAGAATATTATGGATGCCAAGAGTTTTTATAACGGCAATGGAAGAAACCTCGTGGGTTTATATCCAGAAACAAAGATAGTATGAAGAAAGAAAATATACGTAATTTTTCCATCATAGCTCATATCGACCATGGTAAATCAACACTGGCCGATAGAATATTAGAGCTTACGGGAACAGTAGAAAAAAGAAAGATGCAGGATCAGATACTTGATTCTCTTGACCTCGAAAGAGAAAGAGGAATCACCATAAAACTGAATGTCGTTCAGCTTCTTTATAATGCCAAGGATGGTAATGAATATACCTTACATTTAATAGATACTCCGGGACATGTCGACTTCGCCTATGAAGTGTCAAGATCCTTAGCGGCGTGCGATGGCGCCGTGCTAGTCGTTGACTCTACCCAGGGTATTGAAGCTCAGACCCTGGCAAATACCTATCTTGCCTTAGATAATGACCTTGAAATAGTTCCGGTCATCAATAAAATTGATCTACCAAGTGCCGATATTGAAAAGACCAAAAACGAAATTGAAAATATTATCGGATTAGATGCGTCTGGATGTCCATGTATATCAGCCAAGACAGGGCTTAATGTTGAAGATGTCCTGGAAGCTATAGTTCATAATATTCCAGCACCAAAAGGGGATGACTCTAATCCCTTAAAGGCGCTGGTCTTTGATTCGTACTACGACTCATATCGCGGTGTTGTCGTCTTTATCTGTATTAAAGATGGAACAGTCAAAGTTGGTGATCATATCAGATTTATGCAGTCGGATAATGTCTATGAAGTTACCGAACTTGGTGTAAAAAAACCTGAAGAAGTCAAAAAAGATTTTTTACAGGCTGGTGAAGTAGGGTATCTGTGTGCAGCGATTAAATCTATCCAGGATATTCATATCGGTGATACCATCACCAATCTTGATAATCCATGTGATTCACCATTACCAGGATATCGCAAGATGAATCCGATGGTATACTGCGGTATGTATCCGACTGACAATAATAAATATAACGATTTAAGAGATGCTTTGGAAAAGCTTCAACTCAATGATTCAAGTCTTACTTTTGAAGCAGAATCTTCTAAAGCTCTGGGTTTTGGTTTCCGTCTTGGATTCCTGGGATTACTCCATATGGAAGTTATTCAGGAAAGACTTGAAAGAGAATACAACCTAAATCTTATTGCGACAGCTCCTTCAGTAATATATAAGGTAACTTTGACTGATGGCAGTGTCAGATATATTGATAATCCAAGTATGATGCCAGATGCCAATGTCATAGATTTTATTGAAGAACCTTATGTCAAGGCAAGTATCATGGTACCTAATGAATATATAGGTCCGATTATGGAACTCTCTCAGAGTAAAAGAGGTATCTATAAGGAAATGATCTATATCGATGACAACCGTAATGAACTGGTATATGAGATGCCTTTATCAGAAATCATCTTTGAATACTTTGACAAGCTCAAATCCGTATCAAGAGGTTATGCATCTTTAGACTATGAATTATGCGGATACAGAAGATCAAATCTTGCCAAGATGGATATTCTGATTAATGGTGAAATAGTCGATGCCTTGAGCTTTATTGTACACCGTGACTTTGCCTATAACCGTGGTCAGGCAATAACGGTTAAATTAAAAGAAATACTTCCTAAACAGCAGTTTGAAATACCTATTCAGGCCGCAATCGGAAATAAAGTACTGGCACGTACCAATATCAAATCTCTGCGTAAAGACGTTTTGGCCAAGTGTTATGGTGGTGATATCTCACGTAAGAAGAAACTTCTGGAGAAACAGAAGGAAGGAAAGAAGCGTATGAAGTCTGTGGGCAGTGTTGAAATACCACAGGAAGCTTTCATGGCTGTATTATCCCTTGATGATGAAAAGAATTAAACATCTCTATCTTCACGTACCATTCTGCAAGAGCATCTGTTACTATTGCGATTTCTGTCATATTACATATAACGATGAAATATGTAACAGATGGCTTAAACAGATGGGAAATGAGATCAGAGAAGAATGTAAGGATTATTATGAGACGATCTATATCGGTGGCGGTACACCGACCTGTTTAAGTGATGAACAGTTTGATCGTCTTTTATCAATGATTGATCCTTATGCGAATGATGTAAGCGAATATACAATTGAAGCCAATCCTGAATCTCTAAATGAAAATAAAATTAATATTCTCAAGAATCATCATATAAACAGGATATCCTTAGGCGTACAGACTTCAGATAATGATTTACTGAAATCACTTAACCGTAAACATACCTTTGAAGACGTTGTCAGATGTATAAGTCTTTTAAAAGATAATGGTATAGATAATATTTCGGTTGATCTTATGTATTCTTTACCTGGTCAGACGATGGAAATATTGAAGAAGAGTATAGATGATATTCTTTCGTTAGATACAGATCACATTTCTATCTATTCATTGACTGTTGAAGAAAATACCGTTTTCGGTAAGAAAAATATTGAGAAACTCGATGATGATACAGAAGGGGAAATGTATGAATATATCATTAAGACATTAGAAGACAATGGCTATATCAATTATGAAATATCTAATTTTGCCAGAAACAATAAGATATCCAGACATAATCTTGGATACTGGAATTATGAGGATTTTTTAGGCATATCTGCAGGTGCTGCCTCCAAGATAGGAAACAGACGTTATCAGATAACAGGGAATATACATAAATATCTTGAAGACTATCACATTTATGATGAGGATATTATTCTGGGTAAAAGGGAAATGATGTTTGAAAATATCATGATGTCATTAAGAACTGTATATGGGTTAAATATCAATGAATTCAATAAGAGATATGAATGTGATTTCAGAGAAGAATATAAAGAAGCTTTAAAAAATGAGCTTATAAGCATTGAAAACGGTATCTGTTACTGTACTAACAGAGCCTTACTTAATCAGGTTCTGATGGATTTTATGGATTAGTAAATATTTATATTGATTATTAATCTTACTGTGTTATACTAAATAAGCATTATGTCTGAGTTTGGAAAGTCTCCGAATTCATACACGGATATAATCGATAAAAGAAAAGGAGAAAGAAATTATGCTGACTAAAGAAGAAAAGGCACAGATCATTAATGATTACGCCCGTTTTGAAGGTGATACTGGTTCTGTAGAAGTTCAGGTAGCATTACTTACAGCTACTATCAACAAACTTACAGTTCATATGAACGCCAACAAAAAAGACTTCCATTCCAACAGAGGCTTACTGATGATGGTTGGTAAGAGAAAGAAACTGATGGAATATCTGAAGAGGGAAGATATCAACAGATACAGAGATCTGGTAGCTAAATTAGGTTTAAGAAAATAGTTTCAAGAAAGCAGGTTATCCTGCTTTTTCTTATGTTTTTACAGTAAACGAATGTTCATTATTTAATGATTATGTTAAAATAATAAACAGAGGTTTACTTATGGCACAGGTATTAAAAGAAGAACAGAGAACACTTATCGTTAATTCTGCAGTAAATGAGTTTCTGGCTAAGGGATACAGAAACACGACAATGCGTAATATTGCCCGTAATTCAAAAATGACAGTGGGCAATCTGTATCGTTATTTCAAAAGTAAGGAAGATATTCTGATGTTTATTGTTTCTCCGGTATTAAACAGGTTAAACAGTGTACTTAAAAGTCTTACAAGTAATTCTGTTTCGATGGAAACCAGGGTTTTTGCGATAGAACCGGATGTCAATCAGCTTGAAAAGATACTTGATGAACTAGCTGATCAGCTTGTGGATATCTATAAGGAACATAAACTGGAGTTCAAACTGGTTCTTATGCATTCAGATCTCAGTAAGAAACTGATTGAGTGGTTCTCGGATATCATTTATTCGATAATTGATCAGAAATACAATAAGGGTGCTTATTATTCTGATAAGAAAATTGTTTCTCATTCTTTTGCGGTATCTATCGCATCAGGTCTGACAGATATAGTTGCAGCATCTGATGATAATACCGACCTCAATAAACTGTTCAAGATATATTTCCGTTCCTATATGTCAATTCTTGATAACGATATAAAGAGGTTTGTAGGATAATATGAGTTTTATTGAATTTAAGGATGTAAGAAAGATATATCAGCTGGGTGAAGTAGAAATCAAAGCACTTGATGGTGTTTCTTTTAGTATTGATAAAGGTGAATTTGTGGTTATTCTGGGTGCTTCCGGTGCCGGTAAATCAACAATTCTGAATATACTGGGTGGTATGGATGTGGCAACTGATGGAAAGATTATCGTTGATGAAGATGATATTTCCAAAGCTGACCGTAAACACTTATGTGAATACCGCAGAAATGATATAGGTTTTGTCTTCCAGTTCTATAATCTGGTACAGAATCTTACAGCTAAAGAGAATGTTGAGCTGGCTTTACAGATATGCAAGTTTCCCTTGGATCCTGTGAAGGTCTTAAAACTTGTAGGTCTTCAGGATCGTATGGATAATTTCCCATCTCAGTTATCAGGTGGTGAACAGCAAAGAGTTGCGATAGCCCGTGCCATGGCCAAAAATCCAAAACTATTACTATGTGATGAACCAACAGGTGCACTTGACTATGTGACAGGTAAACAGGTCTTAAAGGTTTTACAGGATATGTCATTCAATGAAAATGCGACAGTTATTATTGTTACCCACAATGCAGCTTTAGCTGCTATGGCCAATAAAGTCATACGTGTACGTTCAGGTAAGATTGAATCTGTAACGATAAATGAAAATCCGATGGATGTAGAGGATATTGAATACTGATGTTCCGTCTTGATACTTTCCGTCTTATCAGAAAAACCAGCAAACGATTTTTATCATTATGCCTGATTGTCTTTATAGGTGTCGCTTTTATGATGGGCTTAATGTCCTGCAAGAGCGTCATGATTGAATCAGTTGATGATTATAACGATATGTATAATCTGCAGGATCTGCAGCTTTATTCACAATACGGTTTCTGTAATGCGGATGTATACAGGCTGATGAAAACAGAAGGGGTTAAAGATGTCTTTGCCTCAAGGATGGTTGATGTCTATCTGACAAAATACGGTTCTGATTCGGATGTTGCAAGAGTTCAGGAGGTAGACAGAAATATCAATAAACTTGAACTCATATCAGGAAGAATGCCAAGTGCCAAAGATGAATGTGTCGTATTATCAAACGGTTCATATAAGGTTGGAGATATCGTACATTTTGACCTTGATAATATCGACGATTATCTTGACTATAAGACATACAAGGTTGTAGGTGTTGTCAAATCTCCTGAATGTATGACCAAAATACTTGGTACATCAAATCTTAACAACAAGGATATTGACGTCTATGTCTATATACCTAATGAAAACTTTGTGCTTGAATACTATACGACTATTCTTCTGACATTTGATGGCTGCAAGGAAGCAATATCCTATTCCGATGAATACAAGGCTCAGGTCAAAAGTATCAAAAAGAATGTCGAAACAACAGCTTTCTATTATCAGGATTTTCTAAAGACCAGTATCCAGGAAAAATATCAGAAGGAACTTGATGATGGTTATGCAGAATTCAATAAACAGAAAGAAGAAGGTCAGAAACAGCTTGATGATGCCAAGCAGCAGCTCGATGATGCCAATATTCAGATTGTAACCTATGAGGCACAGCTGCAGACTCTAGAGGCTACGATAGATCAGCTTCAGAGTGCCATAGACGGCAATTCTGATGATTTCAACACCTTATATAACGATGCGAAAGAATACGCCGCAAGTACCGGTGTAAAAATAAATTCATCCGTCAAGAAAATGGTTCAGGACTATCTTCAGCAGACCCTTGACCAGACTCAGGAGCAGTACGATTCCTTAAAAGGACAGCTGGCCTGGGCCAAAAGACAGTATCAGCAGGGAATAATCGATTATTCAGAAGCGCTGATGACTTTTAATGATGAAATCGAAAAAGCGCAGAATGAATTAAGAAAAGCCCAGCAGGATCTTGATGAACTCCCTAAGGGACAGTGGATTCTGCTTGATAGAGATAGCCACTATTCAAGCTATATGTACGAAAACAACGCCAAACAGATGGGGGCTATCGGTTATTCTTTACCGGTTCTGTTCTATCTTGTAGCAGCGCTTGTTTGTCTTACAACTATGACCCGTCTTATCGATGAACAGCGAGGTCAGATAGGTATCTTTGTTGCCCTTGGCTATACCAATTTCCAGATCATCTGCAAGTATATGGTTTATGCCTTCCTGGCTTCTATTACCGGTGGGGTTCTCGGACTCGGGGCAGGAATGCTGATATTCCCGACAGTAGTCTACGAGACCTGGAAACTGATGTATGAACTGCCTGATATGAAGGTTATGTTCCCGCTTAATCTTGCGGCAATATGCCTTTGCGCCTTTGTCTTTCTGATGATGGGCGTTACAGCCTATGTTGTACACAATACTCTAAAAGAAATACCGGCAGCCATCATGAGACCTAAAGCTCCAAAGAGTGCCAAAGCTATTCTTCTTGAAAAGATACCTTTTATCTGGAATTCTCTTGGCTTTACTTCCAAGATTACGGCAAGAAATATATTCAGATATAAATCAAGATTCCTGATGACGGTCATCGGCATTGCCGGTTGTACGGGTTTACTGGTTGTAGGCTTCGGTGTAAAGGATTCCATCTCTGAAATCGTCAATATCCAGTACGGCAATATCTTTAATTATGATTATCAGCTCAAGTTTGAAAATGATCATCATATGGATGAAAACATTACAGTACTTGAAGAGAATTTTGATAATGATCTTATCTTTAAATTTACTACCTATACATCCAAAGTCTATCTTTCTGATACTGATGATACGATAAATGCGATCGTTATTGATCCTAGAGATGCCAACTATGCCTTCAGACTTAGAGCTACTGATAAAAAGACACCTCTACTGCTGGAAAATGACGGGGTTATTATCTCTGAAAAGTTCTCCATCAACAACAATATCAAAGCCGGAGACAAGATAATCATTGAATCTGCCAACGGTATCAAGGCTGAAGTTACCGTAACAGCGGTATGTGAAATGTATTTCCAGCACTATATGTATATCTCCAATGCCTATTATCAGAAAGTATTTGATGAAAACGTGAACTATGACTATCTTGGTGTATCAAATTCCAATGGTGATACCCTGATGGACCAGCTGGACAGTCTTCAGGATTTTACGGCCATAAATGATTTCAATTCCTTTATTGCCCAGTTCAATATAATGATTCAGGCTTTAAATCTCATTATTGCGGTAATTATCGTTACAGCAGGTTCATTATCCTTTGTAGTACTTGTCAATCTTACACAGGTCAATATCTCTGAACGTGTAAGAGAAATCGCGACACTCAAAGTGCTTGGTTTCAGAGACAAGGAAGTCAACTCATATATCTTTAAGGAAATATTCATTCTGACGATACTGGGTGCCGTCATAGGTCTTCCTTTAGGTCTTGTTGAACATCACGTTATTATGAATATCATCAATATGGATATGATGATGTTTGGTATGAATATTACTGTTTATTCATATGTATATTCATTTGCCATAACAATTATCTTTGCGCTCATTGTCTTCCAGTTTATGAAGAAACCTCTTAAACAGATAGATATGATAGAATCATTGAAGAGTGTTGAATAATGTTACTGATTAATGAGATAAAACTGCATATCGATGAAGATGAATCAAAGCTTAAATCACTAATTGAGAAAAAACTTAAGGCAAAGATCAATTCATTTGAAATAAAAAGAAAATCTATCGATGCCAGAAAAGAACCTGTATATGTCTACAGTGTTTTAGTGGATGTCGATAATGAAGAAAAGTATGCAAGTAAAGATATTCATCTTTATCATAAGGAAAACCTTGAACCTCTATACAAAGACAGAAATAAAACAGTTATTGTAGTGGGTTATGGACCTTCAGGTATCTTTTCAGCATACCGTTTATGCAAAGCCGGATTTAAGGTTATCGTCTTTGAAAAGGGATCCCGCATTCATTCAAGAGAAAAGGATGTCGAAACTTTCTTTAAAACTGGGATACTGAATCCCGAATCTAATGTCCAGTTTGGCGAAGGGGGAGCTGGCACTTTTTCTGATGCCAAGCTGACAACGAGAATCAAGGATAAATACATTGAATATATTTCCGATATCTTTATCAGACATGGTGCAGATAAAAGTATAAAATATGTTTCTCATGCCCATATCGGAACTGATGAAATAAGAAAGATAATTATGAGTATTACTGATTATCTTATTGAAAATGGTGTGGAATTTCATTTTGATGAAGCTTTAAAAGATATCATCACTGTAGATAAGAAAGTTAAAGGTATTATTACTGATAAAGGTGAATATTACGGCGATGAAGTACTTCTGGGTATTGGACACAGTTCCTATGAAACAGTCCTGAAACTTATAGAAAGAGGTCTATATACCGAATCCAAAGATATATCCATCGGTTTTAGAGTAGAACATCCCCAATTACTTATAGATTCAAGACAGACATCCAATATGATCGAAGAAGCCAATGAGTATTTCTTGCGCTATAAAGGAGAAAAGGGCGTCTATTCTTTCTGTATGTGTCCTGGAGGACTTGTCGTACCGGCTATGTCTGATCCAAATACCATAGTCACCAATGGCATGTCCTATTCCAAAAGAGACTCCGGTACAGCCAACAGCGCTATTCTGATTCAGGTATTCAAAGAAGAATTTGTCGATGGCTATGAATATCTTCATAATATCGAAAGAAATGCCTATAACTATTCAGACTCTTATAAGGCTCTGTCTCAGAATATAAAGGATTTTATGAATAATGAACTTAATCCGTTAATAAGAGAATCAACATATTCCTTAGGCACTGTTTTATACGACTTTAATAATTTCCTTCCGGAAAAAGATATAAATATCATCAAAGAAGCCTTTAATGATTTTGACCGTAAAATACCTGGATTTATTAGCGAAGGTATTATGGTAGGACCTGAGACAAGATCATCATGTCCTATCAGGATGAAAAGAAACGCTGATTATGAATCTGTATCTTTAAAACATCTTTATCCGATGGGTGAAGGGGCTGGATATGGCGGGGGTATCATGTCCTGTGCCCTTGATGGCATAAGAATCGCAAATGCGTTAATATCAAAATATGAATAAGTACTCGTTCAATGAAAACTACTCATACTGTCTGGGGATGTCTTTGACTGTTGAAGCTCTTAAGCACCGTCATGAGTATATAAAAGAAGTTATATTAAGTACCAAAGCCAACAGAAATAAGGAACTGGATTATCTTTTGGGTTTATGTGATGAATATCAGATTAATGTAACTTATGATGATCATCTTATCGATAAACTGTCATTAAAAGAGAACTGTTACTGTATAGGCGTATTTGATAAATTTTATACTTCTTTAGAAAACAGAAACCATATCGTTCTGTATGGTTTTACTGATTATGGAGATCTGGGTACTATCCTAAGATCTTCTGTTTCGTTTAACTTTAAGGATATTGTCCTTATCGGCAGTGATATAGATTATTTCGATCCTGCCTGTGTAAGAGCTTCTATGGGTTCACTGTTTCATGTGAATATTGAAAGATTCAGCAGTATTGAAACCTATCTTAATGAATATCCAGATCAGAATCTGTATCCGTTTCTGTCTGAAGGAAACATTGAATTAAGAGATATCTCTTTAAAAGAACCTTACAGTATTGTGATCAGCGAAAAATATGACGCTCTTGATGAAATATTTGATGAAGGATATTATCTTAAGCACAATGAGCTCGACGAGATATCATTATCTATCAGATCATCGATTATTCTTTCAAGGATTTACCATCAAACCTTAAACGGTAGGAACATTTAGCACATAATTCCTTAATAATTTTACCGTTACGGAAATTACTTATTATTTCTTTATATTCTTCTGAACTCATTATTTCTGATAATGAGTTTTCTTTCAGATTGCCTAATTTATTGTGTGCATATGGATCAAGACAGCAGAGTGTTACATCCATATCGGAATTAATCGCCAGCATATCCCTACCCCCATGACATTTGCCTTTATAGCCAATCACTTCATCATTGATATTCGGCCACCTAAAAAGTTTCTGGAAATAGATATAGACATTGTCTTTCAGTTTATAGGAATCATTTCTTCTGGTTGAAGTCACATTATATGCGCTTCTAAGTTCGTCTAGAAAATTATTGATTTTTTTATCAAGGTTTTCATGGTCATAGAAACGCAGTTCAATAGTTGAGTTATTACTGTTTTCGATGAGATTCTTTAGGGTATCAAAATAGATATCGTCTACGGGGTGATTGTTGATACTGTGGACAGAGATGGAAAGTTTTCGCATACATTTATGATTAAGGATATCTGGATATTTATGTAAGAGTGTACCGTTGGTGACAAGCTGCAGTTTAAGGTCATGTTCATCCAGAAGATCAAGTATTCTTTCAAAATCAGGATGAAGTAAAGGTTCACCGAGAATATGAAGATATATATAATCACATACCGGTTTAATATCTTTCAGGCACTTATCGATATCTTTCAATGACATAAAGCTCTTTCCCTTGGAATTTGTGCAGAAAGAACAGTTGAGATTGCAGGCATTGGTAATTTCCAGATAGATACGTTTCATAACTATATTTTATTTGAAAAGATTATATATTTATAGTAAGATATCTCTTGTGAGGGAGTAGTTTTCGCACTAGCGTGACAAGCCAACAACCCGGGTAAAACCTGGTTTGTCTTAAAAAACGAGACTCATGTATGACTTTTTTAGTTCTACATGGGCAGATATCTTTAGAAGAATACCCATGTATTGACATGGGTTTTTATTTTGAGAAAGGAAAATATATGGAGAAATTTTATCTGGAAGACAGCCAAGATGTTCTGAAATCCGTTGATTCAGGTGTAGATGGTCTCAGCAGTAAAGAAGCATCAGACCGATTAGAGAAAAACGGCAAGAACAAACTTAAGGAAGCTGAAAAAGAAACTTTATTTGAAAAATTTATCGGATCTATATCCGATCCGATGATTATTATGCTGCTGGTAGCTGCAGCTTTACAGGCAGTGGTAAATGTCTTATCAATGTCTGAAGGCTTCAAGCTGTCAGAATTTGCGGATGTTATAGTCATTCTGGTAGTTGTTATAATCAATACCATTATGTCCCTGATTCAGGAATCAAAAGCTGAAGGTGCTATGGAAGCTCTGATGCAGATGACCGCTTCTACTTCAAGAGTTTTAAGAGATGGCGAAGTTAAAGTAGTCAAATCAGAAGATATAGTCGTAGGTGATGTGATTCTGTTTGAGGCCGGTGATACCGTTCCTGCTGACTGCAGAATTCTGGAATCCCATTCATTGAAAGCTGAAGAAGCAGCCTTAACCGGTGAATCAGTACCTGTCAATAAAATCATTGATGTACTGATGCTCGAAGAATCAAAGGATGATATTACATTAGGTGACCGTAAGAATATGGTCTATAACGGTTCGACTATCGTTTATGGCAGAGGTAAGGCGGTTGTTGTAGCGTGTGGTATGGATACTGAAATGGGCAGAATCGCTGATGCCTTAAATCAGGCTGAAGATGAACTTACACCATTACAGAAGAAGATGGCTGAACTGTCTGAATTCCTGACCAAACTGGTTGGAGGAATCTGTGTACTGGTATTTGTGGTAGGTCTGGTTGAAAAGATGTTCTTTACAGCTGATGGCTTCTCATTTAGCTTATTAGGATCTGTTGCGCTTGATACTTTTATCGCTGCGATCGCCTTAGCGGTTGCCGCTATTCCTGAAGGATTGCCTGCAGTTGTTACAATTATCCTTTCTCTTGGTGTATCTTCTATGGCCAAGCGTCAGGCTTTAATAAGAAAGCTTACAGCTGTAGAAACACTGGGCTGTACAAATGTTATCTGTTCTGATAAGACTGGTACTTTAACCCAGAACAAGATGACTGTCGTAGATGAATTCACTACCGATAAGAATCTTCTGGCTAAGGCCATGGCTTTATGTTCAGATGCGGAAATCAAACCTGGTGAAGAATTCTCTGATGGTGAACCAACTGAATGTGCATTAGTCAATTACGCCAATAAACTCGGTTTACCTAAGTATGAACTTAAGGAAAAAGAACCACGTGTAGGTGAAGCACCTTTTGATTCAAACAGAAAGATGATGTCTACTGTTCATCCACTTGATGGCAAATACATTCAGTATACCAAGGGTGCTTTGGATGTAATGCTTGACTTATGTACTGAATATCTTGATGATAACGGTACAGTTAAAATGACTTCTGATCTAAAAGATCAGATCATGAAAAAGAACAAGGAATTCGCTGATAAGGCATTAAGAGTTCTTTGTGCAGCATATAAGATCTATGATACAAAACCTGAATCCAACGAACCTGAAGATCTTGAAAATAATCTTATCTTCATCGGTATTGTGGGTATGATTGACCCTTGCCGTCCTGAAGTATATGATGCGATTTCCAAGTGTCGTGAAGCTGGTATCACTCCGGTTATGATTACCGGCGACCATAAGGATACAGCTATCGCCATTGGTAAGGACTTAGGTATCATCAGTGATGAATCCATGGCTATTGAAGGTCATGAACTTGATAAATATACAGATGAAGAAATGCTGGATATCGTGCCTAAATACAGCGTTTACGCGCGTGTTCAGCCTGAACATAAGACTAAGATTGTCAATGCATGGAAGGCTAAAGGCATGGTTACAGCCATGACCGGTGATGGTGTAAACGATGCGCCATCAATCAAGGCTGCCGATATCGGTATCGGTATGGGTATTACCGGTACAGATGTTACAAAGTCTGTTGCGGATATGGTACTGGCAGATGATAACTTTGCGACTATCGTCAATGCGGTAGAAGAAGGAAGAAAAATCTTTGATAACGTATGTAAGGTTATTCAGTTCCAGTTATCTACCAACTTATGTGAAGTCATAATCATGTTTGTGGCATCATTACTCAACTTTACAATTCTTACTCCTGTTCATCTGTTGTGGATCAACATGGTAACCGACTCACTTCCAGGTTTATCACTCGGTATGGAAAAAGCCGAAGGTGATGTCATGAACCGTAAACCTCGTAAATCAAGTGACGGCATCTTCTCCAATGGTGCAGGTGTAGATATGGTATGGCAGGGTATTTATCTTGCGATTATTGAACTTGCTGCATACTTCATCGGTTTCTATCTGGAAACAGGTTCATTAAATGGTTTCTTTGGTTCAGATGCCTGTGTAAATGCGATGGCTATGGCTTTCCTTACTACAAACTTTGCGGAAATTGCCTGCGCTATCAACATGCGTTCTCAGACCAAGTCCATCTTTACCAAAGAGATGTTTGACAATATGAACTGGTGGCTTGTAGGTTCAACCGTCATTACTGTTGCGATTACTTTAGCTGCTATCTATGTTCCTGGATTATGTCAGGTATTTGATATTGTACCTGGCACCTTCCAGATGAATGAACTTATTATCTGTGTACTTCTTGCCTTATCTACTTTCCCTGTATTTGAACTTGGAAAGTTTATCAGAAGAAGCCACAACAAAGCTCAGTAATTTATTAGGCACTGGCTGTATACAGCACAGTGCTTTTTTATTTAAAATTTAGTTATGAGAGATAAAATTATCGATTTATTAAAAAACAATCCCTACGATGTATCAGACATAGCCAAATATCTCAAGATCAGATCCGGCTATGATTTTACTGAACTAAATAAAACCGTAAATGAAATGCTGGAAGAAGGGATATGTTTTGAAGATGAAGGAAAGATACATCTTGCAAAAATGTATCTAAAGGGTACTGTTCACTATAAAAACGGATACGCCTTTGTAGATAATATGGAAATAGCCAATGATACAGGCTATGGACTTCTTGATGGCGATGAAATATATTACCGTCTTTTCAAACGCTCTGCAGAATGTGTTCATGTATTATCCAGAAAGACGACCTATGTCTATGGAACGATGATTTTCCGACAGGGATGTCTGTATTTCTTCTCTGATGAAAAAGTCTTCAGTTCATATAACGTTGTTAATCTGAATGAATACAGACACAGTTTAAAGGAAAACTACCGTGTACGTACCTATATCAGCGACTACAGGTTTAAAGAACTCAAAATCGATAAGGTATTAGGTCCCGGCAATAACGAAGAAACACTCATTGAATCAATTCTCTTGAAAAACAGTGTTATTACTTCATTTCCAAAAGCGGTATTAAAAGAAATTGAAAAGATCGACGATACTGTTGAATTGGGCGATCGTAAAGATCTTAGAGATCTTCCAATCATTACTATTGATGGTGATGATGCCAAAGACTTTGATGATGCGATATGTGTAATCAGAAAAGAAGACGGATATGAACTCTATGTATCGATAGCTGATGTATCCCATTATGTAAAAGAAGATACCGAACTTGATAAATCGGCATATCTTAGAGGTACATCCATCTATTATCCAGGGCATGTCATACCGATGCTGCCGGATATACTGTGCAATAATCTCTGTTCCTTGAAAGAAAAAGTTGACCGTTATACAATCACCTGTCGTATGCATATCGACTATGAAGGAACTGTTCTTGATTACGATATCTATCCATCGCTAATCAATTCAAAACACCGTATGACCTATAAATCAGTCAATAAGATTATCAATCACGATGCAGAAGAGTGTGATAAATATTCAGATATAACATCGATGATCTATACGGCATATGAATTATCAAGAATCATCAATAAGAAAAGAAGAGAAAAGGGCGGTATTGAGTTTGATTCAAATGAACCTGTAATCGTTGAAGAAGACGGTAAAGTAGTTGATATCAGACAGCGTATTCAGGATAAGGCAGAAATCCTTATTGAAGACTTCATGATTATCGCCAATGAAACCGTGGCTACCCATATGTTCTATCTTGATCTTCCTCTCATATATCGAAATCACGATTATCCAAAGAGTGAAAGGATAGAAAAGTTTGTAGAGATGATGGAAAATCTCAACTATACTTTTAAAGGCAATATCTATGAGATGAGAAGTACTCAGCTGCAGAAGTGTCTTGAAGAGTTTGAAGGTAAACCCGAATTTTCGGTAGTATCGGAAACAATGCTCAGAACGATGTCCAAAGCTGTATACAGTTCTACAAGCGATATCCACTATGGTTTAGGACTTGAACATTACTGTCATTTTACTTCACCAATAAGAAGATATCCCGATCTGATAGTCCATCGTATGCTGCATAAGTATGTCTTCAGTTCTGATAATTACAATGATATTGAAACTGATAATGTAAGAAACGGCTATATGTCGGAAAAGTGTAATGAAAACGAAAAGAAAGCTGTTCAGGTCGAAAGGGATATCCTTGATCTCAAAAAAGCTGAATACATGCTGGACAAAAAGGGTATGAGCTTTATCGGTGTAATTTCAAGTACAGTACCGTTCGGTTTCTTTGTAAGACTGGAAAATACCGTTGAAGGTCTTGTCCATAAAACAAGTCTCAGTGAAGGATTCTATCTTGATAATAATGATGTCTTTACGGATGGAAATTCCGAATTCCATATTGGAGATAAGGTAAAAGTAAAATTAAATGAGGTAGATCTTATTCGCAGAAATATTGATTTTGTATTAGTGAAAAAGCTTAATCGTGATGATTAGGCTTTTTTTCTATCTTATCCATATAAAGATTAAGCTGTTCTTTATTGTATATACTCTTCAACAGATTTTCTTTAGAGCCGGGATAATTGTGATATACATGGTGCAGCATTTCCTTCATATCGGCTCTTTTTGTGTATCCGTCATTTGGGCAGCCCGATGATACTACCGGAATTTGAAGTTCTTTTGCCGTCTTTGAAATATCAGATTCAAATGACATACTGAATGGTCTGATAAAAGTTATGCCTGAATCATCAAGATACATCTTTGGATCAAATGTCGCAATTCTTCCTCCGTATATCATATTCATCATCATGGTTTCTAAGGCATCATCAGCGTGATGACCAAAGGCTACCTTATTACAGCCCAGTTTTTTAGCCGCTTTTATAACTGCACCTTTTTTGAGTTTTGAACAGAGCGAACAGTCAATTCGATCATTTTTGAGATGATATCCCAGAATATCGGCAATTTCAGAATCTTCACTGTAATATTCCAGTTCATTTTCATCAAACCATTTCCACAGATCACTCATATCATCTTCACCGAAATTAAGATTGATATGAATACCGATTATCTTAAAATTACCGCCATAGACATTATTAAAAAGATACTGATACATCTTCAGCATATACATCAGCAGACTCGAATCTTTACCTCCTGATAAACCTACGCCGATATAATCACCATCGTTAATCAGGTTAAACATTTCATCGGCTTTACGCATATCACTCAGCAGTTTCTGGCACGACATATGAACATTATACCTGTGTTATAATCTTTTTGTGAATAACGTATTATACATTAATAAACCTAAGGGAATTACTTCCTTTGATATATGTTTTAAACTGAGAAAAGTTCTTGGAACAAAACGTATCGGACATACCGGAACCCTTGATCCCAACGCAACAGGTGTGATGATCATTCTTTATGATAATGCCACCAAAGCCAATCAGTTTCTGGTATCCGACACCAAGAAATATACGACCAGAGTTCTTTTTGGAATAGAAACCGATACACTTGATCTAGACGGCAATATCATTAAGAAGTCTGAATATACTCTTCCTGATATAAATACTCTTAAAGACGTTTTAAATTCATTTATGGGTGAATCAAGACAGGAAGTACCTATGACGAGCGCCATTAAAATAAACGGTAAAAAACTATATCAGTATCAGCTTGAAGGAAAAGAAGTAGAAATACCTGTAAGAGATATAAATGTATATCAGATTGATCTTATAGAAATGTATGAAGACGGTTTTTCTTTTTCATGTACTGTGTCTTCAGGTACATACGTCAGAGCGCTTGTTAGAGATATTCTCAAGAAACTTGATCTTGCAGGTACGGTAATGGAATTGAGAAGAGATATGATTGACAGTATTTCTATTGATGACTGTGATGAACTTGAAGATGTCTTAAACGGTAATTATCACACACATGATCTTCTTGAACTGCTTTCTTTAAGATACAAAAAAATAGAAACTGATAATGAAGCGGATATTAAAAACGGTAAAAAAATAAAACTTGATTGTGATGATGAAATGGTGATTATTACTCATGACAATAAACTTCTGGCAGTATATGGAAAAGATAATGATACATACAGATGTATCAGAGGTATGTGGTGAAGATTATATATACTGATAAAAATACTGATTCATACGAAAAAACCGTGTGCTGCATAGGTTATTTTGATGCGCTTCATAAAGGACATCAGGAACTCATAAAAAGAACAGTAGAACTTTCACATTCAAAAAATCTTAAAGCCGGGCTGATATGTTTTGAGCCTGATCCGACAGATGTTATTACGGGTAAGAAACAGAAACATATCTTCAGTTTTAATCAGCGCACTGAACTGATGGAATCATTTGGTATAGATATCGTTTATATTATTCATTTTGATGAAGAGTTCATGAAATCTGAACCGAAGGTATTTATCAATGATTATCTTAATGTCATGAATATTGATACACTTGTATGCGGTTTTGATTATTCTTTTGGATATAAAGGAAAAGGCAATTCCAGATTACTGAAGAAATATGGAACTTTTAATACAGAAGTAATTGAAGAATATACATATTACGGTAAAAAGATATCTTCTACAAGAATAAGAGATGCAATATATAAAGGCAATATAAGGCTCGCAGAGAAGCTTCTGGGATTTGAGTATTATGCAGAAGTAATAACCGATAAATGTGTTCAGATGGAAGATAAATGGCTTATAGAGGCGCATACTGCTGAAGAAGATATACTTCTGCCGCATAAATATATCCTTAATGATATCTGTATTGATAATGATAATATCTTTATCAGTTCTGATTCCGGAATAAAGAAAGGTAAAAGACTTAAAATCAAACTCTGATGAACGATATATTTCTTAAAAGAATCAAAGAGTATTTTCCTCATAAATACAATGAATATCTGGAATGTCTGAATATACCCTGTACAAAGGGATTTTTCATAAATCACCTTAAAGGGAGTACTGAAGATATAAAAAAGATTATTGATTTTGATTATTTTCCAAGTGATTTGAGTGAAGAAAGCTATTACCATGATGAAGAAAATATCGGTAAGACTAAAGCCTATGAACTAGGTCTTATCTATCCTCAGGAGATAGCGGCATCCTTAACCACCAAAGATATTAATCCTGATGAGATAAATACCGTTGTCGATCTTTGCGCTGCACCAGGCGGCAAGACCATCAATATCATCAACAGGTTAAACAGAGAAGTTTTACTGATAAGTAATGATAATTCGCATTTACGCGCATCAATTCTATCTTCCAATATTGAAAGAATGGGTTTTGATAATGTGATTGTGACCAATAAAGAAACTTCTGTGCTCGCTGAAGAGCTTGAAGGCTTTGCGGATCTGGTAATACTTGATGCGCCATGTTCCGGAGAAGGAATGGTCAGAAAATATCCGGAGATTATCGATAACTATAATCTGAATAATATATATGAACTTTCTGATATTCAGAAAAAGATTCTGGAAGATGCCTATAAAATCTGTAAAAACAAGGGAATGATTATCTATTCCACATGTACATATGCCTTTGAAGAGGATGAAGATCAGATTATTTCATTTCTGGAAAGACATAAAGATATGGAACTTATACCTTATAAAGATTCTAAAGGTTCAAAGCTTGAAGGTGCCATTAAATTAAGTCCTCTTGATAATACTGAAGGACAGTTTATGGTCATGTTAAGAAAGAACGGTGAAGTTAAGGATAACAGAATAAAATATCTCAAACCTGTAAAAGAAAAACTGGTGGATGATTTTATTAAAGAAAATACGGATATCAGTAAATATTATCTTTATAAACATAATGATAAATTCTATATCTCATTTATGCCTTTACCTGATATGAAACATAATGTGCTTAAATACGGAGTACAGGTTGGCGAAATTATCAATAAGAGATTTGAACCTTCACATCATTTCTACCGCAGTAATCATCTGAGGTCTTATTTCAGATACGTATATGATCTGAGTGATGAAGAATATGACAGATATATCAGCGGTAATGAAATTCACGCTGAAACCGATAATCATTACTATCTCATTACATATAAGGGATATTCGTTAGGATACGGTAAGTGTTCTAATCATCAGATAAAAAATAAGTATCCTAAGGGACTCAGAAGGGTGGTATAATAATTTTATGAAAGTTATTGAAAACGAAAAAGGAAACTATACGATTTCCCCTAAAGTATTTAAGGATATTGCACAAATATCATTAGATAATAATCCTGATGTATGTCCTGGAAAAAAGGATGATTATATCGGAATTAAGTTTGATGATAATGATAATCTGACCGTCAATGTGTCATTGCGTCTTAAACAGGGATGTGATGTCATTAAGACCTGCAGCAGACTTCAGGATAATATCAAAGACAATCTTAATCTGATGGCGGGTGTTGAATGTGCCAATATCAACATCGATATTCAGGGATTTACCAGTAAATAAGCGATTCATATCGCTTTTTATTTTTCTAACACTCTACAATCGTGTGGTTAATTAAGATACCTGAAAGTATCTTATT
>JAUNIH010000077.1 GCA_030523555.1 Erysipelotrichaceae bacterium | reverse complement strand
CTTCAAAGGTGTGAAAAAGTCCGTGAAATAAAGGTGATGTGTGTGGGGGGTTGCTCTTGTTTTATATATATTTTTTATCCTTATTATATTAAAAGTGTCCATCTTATGATGAACACTTCTGACCAGTTATTTATTCTATCTTTCTATTTGCTTCCTAAAGGATGATTGCGGAATGTCTTTTCAATATAAGGTACCAGCATATTCATAATCAGTATCGCAAATACAGCACCTTCTGCATAATTCAGGAAATGACATATCACAAATGTAATGATACCGGCACCGACTGCGAAGACTACTTTACCTTTAACGGTAATTGGTGTTGTTACATAATCAGTAGCCATAAAGATGGCAGCCATGAATAATGCTCCACCAAAGATTTCATATAAGGCTTTTTCAAGACTGAAAGTAAACACAAACGATAAGACAAATACTGTCGCAACAAACGCAAACGGTACATACCATTTAATGTCATCTCTAACTACAAGATATACATATCCGATAAGTAAGGCAATGATACATGTTTCACCAATTGCCCCAGCTCTGTTTCCAATTAACATATCCATCATAGATGGTGTTTCACCTGTCGCAACAGCTGATGTCATGAATGAGAATATCAGTGTTGCCAGTACTTTTCCTGATGCTGCCGGATTGGCAAAGTTTTTACCAAGTCCACCGCAGAGACACTTTACAGCGATAATCGCAAACAGAGAACCAAGAATACACAGATACCAAGGCATATCCGAATCCAGATTAAGTGCCAGAATAAGACCGGTAATGGCAGCAGTAAGATCATTAACTGTCTGATCCTTTTTTGTTATCACATTATAGATATATTCACCAGCTACACATGCCACAACACAGACGGCTTCAATGATAAGAGCCTTCATGCCGAAGATTACTACTGCAGCTACTGCAGCTGGAACTAAGGCAATCAGAACATCCATCATAATCTTCTTTGTGGAATTACCGCTATGGATATGAGGAGCGTTACTCATAATCAGATTTTTCATGATCTGCTCCTTTCTTCTTTTTCTTTATTAAGGGTCTGCATATAGATGTCAGCTTTGATATTTCCCTGTACTACCGGACGGTGTGCCGGACATACATATGAACAGCTTCCACAGTGCATACATAATTCAATATGTTCTCTTGTCAGTATTTCTACTCTCAGTTTTTCATCTTCGGTATTCATAGCCTTCACAAAAGCTGTAGGGTCTAAAGACATTGGACAGGCTTCTATGCATTTACCGCAATGGATACATGTACCAGGTTCAATCGCTTCAGACTCCTTTTCATCAAAGGCGATGACACCAGATGTAGATTTGACTACCGGTTCATCCATGTTTCTGGCAGTATGTCCCATCATAGGACCACCCACCACAATCTTGGAAGGATCTTCTTTCAAACCTGCCATTTCAAAAAGATATGACAGAGGTGTACCGATTGGTACGACATAGTTTCCAGGGTTTTTGACAACTGTTCCATCAACGGTTACGCGCTTTGATACCAGCGGCATACCCGTCACAAAATATTCACCGATCTTTGAAAGAGTTGTAACATTCATAACCAGTACTCCTGAATCAACAGGATATGCACCGTTTCTTAATACTTCACCGGTAACACTGTACATCAGTACCTGTTCAGATCCCTGAGGATATGTAGCTTCTAAATCCACAACTTCAACAGAAGAATCACCTTCAGATATCTTCTTTAAAGAACTGATGGCAGCACTCATATCAGATCCGACACAGATCTTTATGCTTTCACACTTGAGATATTTCTTTAATAATTCAATACCTTTTTTAAGATATTCACCATCTTCAATCATTGTACGGTAATCCGAAGTAAGATAGGCTTCGCATTCCATACCATTGATAATAACTGTATGAATATGTTTATCTTTTGCCGCATTAAGTTTCATCCACGCAGGATATGCTCCTCCACCTAAACCGACGACGCCAGAAGCTTTAACTGCTTCAATAAAACCGTCAAGATCTAGAGGTTCTTCAGGAATACTGATCTTTTCATCAGTATCCATTTTTCCATCGGATTCAATCTTCACTGTACCGGTCATCAGTCCATCAGCCAGTACAGGAATGATATCTTTTACAGTACCCGAAACCGATGAATGAACAGGTGCATATACACCATCTGTTCCACTACCCAGCAGGGTACCTACCTTAACGTAATCACCCACGCTGACAAAACAGTCAAGTTCCCCTTCTCCTGATGACATCTTTAAAGGAATATAAACCTCCTTAGGAGCTTCACATACCTTGGATGCACAATCAGCTGTATTCTTCAAATGCTTAAGACGCACTCTGGAAACATCTTTTTTCATTTTTGTATTTCCCCTTATATATACATTATTAATATATAGGATTTTAATGTTTTTGTGTATCCGTGAGATAAATAATTCACTAAGACAATACAAAAAGGAGGCTTAGCCTCCTTAATGAACAGTTAATCTTCGTCGTCGTCCTTATTGTTTGCCGCATTGGCTGCCACAACTTTTTCGGTAACGTTTGCTGGAGCAGGTTCATAACGGTCAAATTCAATAACGTATGTACCTCTGCCCTTGGTCATTGAACGAAGTTCTGTAGCGTACTTCATCATTTCTGCCATTGGTACTTCAGCGTCGATCTTTGCTTCACCTGGTTCATCAGTAGAACCGGTATCCATGATCATACCACGTCTCTTGTTGAAGTCACCGATGATATCACCAGTGTATTCATCAGGACAGATAACAGTAACCTTTCCAATTGGTTCAAGAAGAATAGGATTAGCCTTAGGAATACCAGCCTTGAACGCAAGTCTTGCAGCAGCTTCAAATGAGTTAGGTTTTGAATCTACCGGATGGTATGAACCATCATATAAAGTAGCCTTGACATTAACGACTTTGCATCCTGCTAAAGGACCCTTGTTCATACAGCCTCTTAAGCCTGCTTCAACAGATGGGAAGAAGTTTCTAGGAACAGATCCACCGAATACTTCTTCAGCGAATACCATTTCTTCTGAATCAGGAGCTGGTTCAAATCTTACCCAGACATCACCATACTGTCCTGCGCCACCATTCTGTTTCTTGTATTTACCCTGAACTTCAGATTTACCGCGGATTGTTTCACGATACTGAATCTTAGGTTCCTTGGTTGTGATTTCAACTTTATATCTGTTCTTCAGTTTGGAAGTAACGATATCAATCTGCTGATCACCGACAGCGTATAATACCTGTTCACCGGTTTCAACGTTTCTTACAAAGTTGAGTGATTTATCTTCAATCAGTACCTTCTTGATCGCATCAGACATCTTGTCTTCATCAGCTTTGGTCTTAGGTGAAATAGCTACACCCAGCATTGGTTTAGGGAATTCAATATCCTTGAACACAACAGGTTTTTCCTTATCACATAAGGTATCATTTGTTTCTGCATACTGCAGTTTTACAACCGCACCAACATCACCTGTAAACAGTTTACCAACTGCAATCTGGTTTTTGCCTTTTACTACAAAGATCTGTCCAACCTTTTCAGTCTGTTCCTTCTTGGTATTGTATACAGCTGAATCAGAACTCATAACACCAGACATAACCTTGAGGTAAGAAATCTTACCAACAAATGGGTCAACAATTGTCTTGAAGATCTGTGCTGACAGATTTTCTGATTCATCAGTCTTCAGTTCAACATCATTACCTGCAGGATCCTTGGCACTTACAGTCTTGATTTCCGCATAGCTTGGGAAGTATTCAGAGATAAGATCGAGAATTCTTTCAATACCCTTACCCTGAGTCGCAGAACCGCAGTATACAGGTTTGATTTCACCGGATCTTACACCAGCCATCAGACCTTTGGCGATATCGGTATCATCAAATTCTTCACCTTCAAAGAACTTATCCATCAATGATTCATCAGCAGTAGCCAGAGCTTCCGAAATCTGATTGTAATAATCATCAATGATATCCTTCATATCAGCTGGAACATCTTCTGCAACTGACAGATTGTCATAATACCAGGCTTTCTTTCTTAAGATATTAACCGAACCGATAACCTTGCCATTAGAAACAATAGGATATTCAAAAGGAATAACGGTCTTACCGAAGTGATCTCTTAAATCTTCATATGTCTTTTCAAAAGACGCATTTTCATCATCCATCTTATTGATAAAGAAGATGGTAGGAAGATGTCTTGTCTTGATCAGTTTGACAGCACTTTCGGTTCCTGATTCAACGCCATCCTTTGCCGATACAACCACCAGCGCATTATCACCTACTGAGAAACCGGTAACTTTTTCACCGGCATAATCAAGATAACCTGGTGTATCAATAAAATTAATCTTATGGTTCTTCCATTCTACCGGTGCAATAGCACAATAGATAGACTGACCTTTCTTTATTTCATCCGCATCAAAGTCTACAGTTGATGTACCATCAGCTGTCTTGCCCATTCTTTCAATGGCCTTTGACTGCAATAACGAAGCTTCAATCAGAGATGATTTACCAGCTCCTGTATGTCCCAACAATACGACATTACGAATACTATCAGCTAAATAATCTTTCATCCCTTTTCCCCTTATTTAAGAATATCCTTTAATTCAGATAAACATTCAGTTCTTACATAGTGAACTGCTTTTCTGCCGTAATTATCCAGCACTTCCTTATCAGCACCCTTATGTAAGAGATAAGTTACAAGGTCAGAATAGCCTCCATAGCTCGCTCTCATAAGACATGTGCATCCTTCATTGTCTTTTTTATTTACATCTGCACCATGATTGAGCAGATAATGTATAACATCAACCTTGAAAGCCAGTACCGCATCCATCAAAGCTGTACGACCCTTATTGTCAACTTCATCAACCTTTGCACCATTATCTACCAGGTATTCAACAACCGGGAATTCTCCTAAGAACGCAGCTCTCATTAAAGCTGTACGTCCGTTATTATCACGTGAGTTAACGTTTGCTCCATGTTCTACCAGCATCTTGCAGATTTCAAGATTACCGTGTTTTGCCGCACCCATCAGAGCATTCTTATTATTCTTGTCTCTGAAACGTACATCAGCACCAGCCTCTAACAAAGCAGCAACGATTTCATCATATCCTCTCTTTGCCGATTTCATTAAAGCACTTCTTCCATCGCCATTATCAGCGTTTGGACTTACACCCTGTGCCAAAAGATCTTTAACTTTCTGAGTGTCTCCTGAACTACATGCTTTCAGTAATTCATCATTTAATTTCTGATCCATTTGTTTTTCCTCCTTTTCAAACGACCAAGTAACAAAAAGTGAACGCAATATTAACGTTCACTTCAAAAGCCTAACTATACCAGTATAAAACCCCAGGTTCTTTGTTTAATCCAATTTTGATGCTATTACCCCTGAAGTTTTTTACATTTTCCATATTAATTATTTAGACCTCTTTTACTAATTTCATTGTAAACGCTATCCCCCTTTCATTCAAGATGAAAGGACTTCATTCCCCATACTTGGCACACAGAAATCAGTCACACATGAAAATTTTTTCATTGTTTAAGTTTCGCGTTTGCTTCCTTATATAGAGGCATATATTTCTTTACTATTTCATAGAATCTCTTTGAATGATTAGGCACAATAAAATGTGTCATTTCATGAATCATAATATATTCAAGACAATCCAAAGGATAATGTATCAGATATGAACTTACATTAATCTTATTCTTTTTGACATAACAGACGCCCCACTTGGATTTCATAATTCTGGTACCAATATCCGGCATCAGATGATATCCGTAATCATCTAACATCACCTTAAACTTCTCATAATATAATTTAGCCTTCTCAATGATATATTTATCCATATACTTATACAGATACTTTATGGCTTCTTCGCTGTCATCCTTATATGTAAGATAAATCTTATCATCAATAATCTTTACGTTCTTCTTCCCAATCTGTCTTATTAAATGATATTGTTTTCCAAACACATAGAAAACATCACCACCGTGATACATATATGTATTCTCTATCTTTATCTGATTCTGAATATATACCTTATATATCCAGTCTCTTCGGCTTTCAATAAACTGATATATCTTATATTCAGGCATATAGAAAGGAGCACTTATATATAAGGTTGTATCTTTTAGTCTCATAATGAGATTTTTTATTCTTTTTCTCTGTATTTCTACACTGAAATTTATGCCCTTTACCTGCACCATAACTACATTTTAAATAATATTTCATTTTTCAAAAAGATTATGTTAAAATAATTAGGCAATGGCGGTTGTGGTGAAGTTGGTTAACACACTAGATTGTGGCTCTAGCATTCCGTGGGTTCGAGTCCCATCAATCGCCCCATTAG
>JAUNIH010000076.1 GCA_030523555.1 Erysipelotrichaceae bacterium | reverse complement strand
AAAGGGGCTGTTACGAAATGACTAATTCGTAATTAGCCCTTTTTAGATTAAAAAAGACGTGTCACCGGGACTCGAACCCTCGAACACGCCTTTTTACTGATACAATCTTCTTGACTAGAGAAAGAAGGTATCACCTGACATGTCTTATTTTACAACGTGTGAGACATTTTTTGTATTTCCTCTTAACACTGACGATGAGGAAATAAGAAAAATCGAATTTTTACTGTATATTCTGGAGAAATCCAGAGTTGGTGATCTGATTAATGAAGTGAGCTACAAATCATCGGAACTTGGCAGGAAAAGCTATAATCCTTACAAACTTTTTGCGGCAATTATCTACTGTTTTGCCAAGCATAAGGGAACTCTGAGAAATATTGAAGAGATGTGCAGATATGATTCGAGAATCTGGTACATACTCTCACAGGAACGTCCAAGCTACAAGACGATACACGAATTTATTGATATGGTTATAAGACCGAATTATTACCGTATTTTTTCTCTTATTACCACAACAATAATCAGAGAACTGAATATTGATATTTCTGATCAGTATCTTGACGGCACAAAGATTGAAGCCAACGCCAATAAATACAAATTTGTGTTCAAGCCGAGAAAGCACAGAATAAATCTCGACAGGAAAATCAGAATTCTTCTGAAGGAACTGAATATCGGATATCAGGAAGAAGATTGTCTGGTCATGTCTCTTGAACTGCAGATTGCCCTGAACACCTTCTCCGAAATAAAAAACATAGATATAAAAACAGTTCCAACCGGCAAAGGTTCAAAACCGACAAGAGAACAGAAACTTCTGAAATACGGATATGAGCTTTTATCCAAATTACTGGAATACGAAGAAAGAGAAATTATCTGCGGTCCAAACCGGAATTCCTACTATAAAACCGATAACGATGCGACCGCCATGGCTTTGAAAGCGGACTACTATTCAGGACATGGTTCCAATATGAAAGCTGCATATAATGTGCAGTTTCTGGTATCTTCAGGATTTGTGACATTTTTTGGTGTATATCAGGACAGGTCCGACTATTACACACTTATTCCTTTACTGGAAAAGTATGAAATGTACTGTGGAGATTACCCCAGGAATCTGTGTGCTGATTCAGGTTACGGAGTATTCACAAACTACGAATATCTCAACAGACACAACATCGGAAACTACATCAAATATCTGAACTGGAGCGGTGAATCACAGGGCAAAAATCCGCAGAGGTTTTTTCTTAACGAAAAAGAAAACGGTTTTGTCTGTCTGAATGGAGTAAAAGGCAGGGTAATAGATTTTGACAGTTCTCATCACCAGAGAAAAAAGAAATCAAAACTATATTATTTTGAAGGATGTCTTGACTGTCCCTATGAATACAGATGCAGGGATAAAATCAAAGACCGTACAACCGATTTCCGCAAATTCGAACTGTCTCTCAAGGAAGAAATATATCATAAACAGGTAAGAGAAAATCTTCTGAGCATGAAAGGTATTGAGATAAGAGTCAACCGTTCCATACAGGCCGAGGGAGCGTTTGGTGAACTAAAACAGAACATGGGATATGTGAGACTCAGAAGAAGAGGATTAGAAAAAGTAAGTACTGAAATAATGATGATGGCACTGGCGATAAACATAAGAAAAATGTTCGCTGTATACGGCAAAAAACATATTGAAAGTTCATACTGGAAAACAAAAGAAGACACAGAAATACAATCATTTCCAGAGGTCAAACCTAAGAAAAAGGGCTAATTACGAATTAGTCATTTCGTAACAGCCCCTATTATTTTTATTTATGTTTATTGTTTGATTACTTAGAGAAATCAGTTCTAGCTGCTGCTTCCTTGTAGTATTTTGTTTCCTGGAAGATTTCGTTCTTGTAAGGATTTACACCCTTTGCTTTAGCAGTCTTATATACAATTACTGCACCGATTGCGTTTGCAACTAAAGCTAAACCAGAAACAACAATCATAGCTGTAGGATTTGCGCCAGCGCTTGTTCCTGCAGCGATATTCTGGATTGTTTCTACACCGTTTGAGTATAGAGATGGAAGAACAGCCCATTTAAAGAACTGAGTACCATTTGAAGTAGTAGCCTGGAACATTGGGAACACCTGGGCAAACATACACCAGATACATAATGTGTTGGCTCTGTTCTGAATCCAGCCACCCTTATTCCATAATAATGCGGCAATTGTTGGAGCTAATAATAGAGCTACACCACAATACCATGTGTGAGTAGGTAAGCAGTTGTAAGTGTATGCGAAGTTCCAGATATCATAAGTGATGATGTATAAAACTCCCATATCACACCATTGCATATCTTTGCCATCTTTTGATGAATATACTGCCCACCAGCCTGTCATTAAGAAGATGTTGATCAAACCAGCAAGACCATTCATTACATTGTGGATACCACCAAACAGCCATACATCTTCACTTGATAACCACCAAGAATTCCAGCCCATTACTGCTGATTCAAAATCAGATACAACTGCGATTAAGATGTTTGCGGCAACAATCAAGAATGGATAGCACTTGAACCAGTGAGTCTTTCCAATACCCCACTGATATTTGATCATCATAAAACCAATACAGCCCATTAATGATGCATACAGTTTGAAATAATGGAACCAGCCATTCATATAGATATGTGTCTGGTTATTTAGTGCCCATTCAGCCCCTTTTGAAGCACCTATCGCAATCGCGATAAAGTAAACTGTTAAAATCGCTGGAACAACAAAGAACATGATAATACCGCCAGTCTTTGTACGTCTTGCGAATTCGTTCAATAAAATAAGCGCGCCTAATACAACAAACAGCATTATCCATTGAATCAGTGCGTTTTCTCCAAATACACGAAACATAGTTTCCCCCTTATTAAATATACAAACATTATTATATACTTCTTTTATTTCAATAATTTAGATATTGTTCATTTTTTAACAAGTCCAGCATTTTAAAAAGGAGCATTCTGCTCCTTAATAATTTCCTTGTGCAAAATCCGAATCAAATTCCCTTTCAGCTATTCTTTGAATTGCGGTTTCAAACAGGTTGTTTCTTGCTGCAACATATTCTGATATTTCATCAGGCATGTCAGTTATTATTCCATCAACGCCCATAAACTTTAAAGCTTGAGCTGATGACTCGTAATTTACAGTCCAGACATATATCTTTTTGCCTCTAAGATGTAGCTGTCTTACCATTTCATTATGGGTTGATGATAGAGATCTGATAATCCTTTGATTTCAGATACTGATAGACCGGCAGATGGTAATTGCCTGTAGCTTCCATGATAATGTGGATCTCTTCCTTGAACCGGCTGAGTTGTTTCACTAAAGAATCCAGATCATCTTTGGTGTGCTTGAAGTCTCTTGGCGTCATCAGGACCTCACCATATGGCTTGATAGCACATACAGTGCTCTTTCCCTTTGACACATCGATTCCAACACTGATCATAATAAAAACACCTCCTCAAATGTGTCTAACAGATAGCGACCACCCGCACTTATTAAACTCATTTTCGTTGGTGACACGACAGCTGCCATAATAACAGTATCAACCTGCTTAATCGAATATAATAATAAGGGGATGGCTGACTGTTTATCACCGGGAGTATCTTCTGATATCCCTATCGGAATTACGTCAGGCCATCTGTATCCCTTATTATGAAACAAGCGCAGATAACTATCTATTATCTACGCTTCTATAGTACGAAACATAATTTATGGCTTGTAGAAGATAACTGTGATGCCCTGGGTTCTAAATATACGATTGATGGTGAAACAAGATTTACAGGAACATGGGGTGATATCGGTACATCAAGTTTTTATCCTCCTCATCATATGACGATGGGCGAAGGTGGGTGTGTATATACCAATAATCCTTTATTAAACAGATTGATTTTATCTTACAGAGACTGGGGAAGAGACTGTATATGTCCAAGTGGAAAGGATAATTTCTGTGGACATCGTTTTGATGGCAAATATGGAGAACTTCCTGAAGGATATGATCATAAATATGTATATTCTCATTTTGGATATAATCTCAAGGTAACTGATATGCAGGCAGCCGTTGGTGTAGAACAGCTGAAGAAATTCCCTTCATTTATAGAAAGAAGAAAGTATAACTGGAATAGACTCCATAATGCGTTAAATGATATCCAGGATAAACTGATATTACCTGTTGCGTGTGAAAACTCTGATCCTTCATGGTTTGGCTTTATGATGACCTGTAAAGAAGGGATAGATAGGAATAAGGTTACAAAATATCTTGAGGACCATAACATTCAGACGAGATTATTATTCAGTGGTAATCTCATTAAACATCCATGTTTCAATGAAATAAGAGATACTGATGCGTATAGAGTAGCAGGAAGTCTTCAAAATACAGATAGGATTATGAACAGTTCATTCTGGGTAGGTGTATATCCGGGCATGAATGATAAGATGATAGATTATATGGCAGAAATAATTAGAAAGGCGCTTGAACAATGAAAATTAGATTAGCTGATTACGTTGCAGATTTCCTGGTAGAAAAGGGAGTCAAGGATGTTTTCTCAGTTGTAGGTGGTGGAGCCATGCATTTAAATGATGCACTGGGTCATAATGCGGGTTTAAAGGTAACCTATAATCATCATGAACAGGCATGTGCCATGGCTGCTGAAGCTTATGCACGATTAGAGAATAAAATAGCTGCGGTCTGTGTTACAACAGGCCCTGGTGGAACTAACGCTTTAACAGGTGTAGTAGGCGGCTGGCTTGATTCTATCCCAATGTTTATTATTTCTGGTCAGGTAAGATATGATACTACGGCTAGATACGCCTTACAGTTTACGAAAGAACCTCTTCGTGCCATGGGTGATCAGGAATACGATATCGTTAAATCTGTTGAACCAATGACCAAATACGCGGTAATGATTGAAGACCCTCAGGAGATTAAATATCATCTTGAAAGGGCATATCATCTGGCAACTACAGGTAGACCAGGTCCAGTCTGGATTGATATTCCTGTCAATTATCAGGGCATGTATATTGAAACAGATGGTTTAAAGGAATATGATCCATCAGTTGATGATAAATTATTACCTCCTTCAGTAGATGAGGATATCGTTAAAACAGTAATTGAAAAGATAAGAAACGCAAAGCGTCCGGTATTTCATGCGGGTTATGGCATAAGACTTTCCGGCGGCTATGATAAATTCCGTAGTGTTATGGAAAAACTTAATATTCCGGTTGTTACATATTGGAATGCGGTAGATCTCATTGAAGATGATAATCCTTTATATTACGGTAGAGCAGGTAATATGGGAGACAGACCAGGAAACTGGGCTATACAGAATGCTGATCTGATACTGGCTGTAGGTACACGTATCTCTATCAGACAGGTAGGATATAACTGGAAGACCTGGGCAAGAGAAGCTGAAGTTATTATGGTAGATATTGATAAGGCGGAAATGAAAAAACCTACTTTACATGTAGATATGCCAGTATGGGCTGATGCCAAGGATTTCTTAAGTAAGATGGATTCTTTACTTGATGAAAAGGTATTTATGGGTGAAGAATGGTTATCAATATGCGAAGGCTGGAAAAAGAATTATCCTGTTGTTCAGCCTCGTCAGTGGGAAGAAAACGGTACAACGGCCAATGTTTATGCCTTTATTGATTATCTTAGTTCAAAATTGCCTGAAAACAGTCTTACAGCTGTTTCTAACGGTGCATGCTGTGTAGTAGGTAATCAGACTTATCATATTCAAAAGGGAAGCAGAATGGCTAATAACAGTGCTATAGCTTCAATGGGTTATGGTCTTCCTGCAGCTATTGGAACATGTATCGGTGGTGGAAGAAAAGAAACGATATGTCTGGAAGGCGATGGATCTATTATGATGAATCTTCAGGAACTTCAGACTATTATTACCAACAAACTTCCAATCAAGATTTTCTTAATCAACAATAAGGGATATCATTCAATAAGAATTACGCAGACTAATCTTTTCAATAAGAATTTTGTAGGTATCGGAGAAGAGTCGCATGATCTTTCTTTCCCTGAATACAAGAAAATTGCGGAAGCATTTGGATACAGATATTATTGTGCTCACAGTAATGCTGAAATGAAAAAGGCGGTTGATGAAGTATTAAAGGAAGAAGGTCCTGTATTCTGTGAAATATTTACTGATACTGTTCAGGTATGGGAACCAAAGAGCGCTACTAAGCGTCTTGAAGATGGTGCACTAGTAAGCCCTCTATTAGAAGATCTGGTTCTGATTAGAAAAGATTTCAGAAGACTGGATAATATTCCCAGAAATGAAGCGGTAAGGATAAAATACTGTGATTTGAGCGAATTAAGATATCTTCAAAACGATACAGGTAA
>JAUNIH010000013.1 GCA_030523555.1 Erysipelotrichaceae bacterium | reverse complement strand
AAAGAGGCTGGTAACCTCAAACCTAGTCAATAGGTTTCGTTACAGCCCCTTTTTATTTCGTCTAATGGTCCGGGATGAGGGACTCGAACCCACACAGTCTCCCGCCAGATTCTAAGTCTGGTGCGTCTACCAGTTCCGCCAATCCCGGATTGCTTTATAATCATATACCATTAAACTAGAAAAAGCAATTCTAAGAGACTATAATAAGAGGTATGCTACTGACTATTGATATTGGGAATACCAGCGTCAAACTCTCCCTCTTTGACGGGGATAAGGAACTTGATTTTGCGGTTGTAGATTCTCCTGTAGAAAACTGCAGAAGTATGCTTTTACAGTTCATCTATAAGGCTAATCTCAGAGAAGATGTAATCGACAGAGCTATTCTTTCATGTGTTGTTCCTAGTGCCTATGAAAAAATGTATGACGCCCTTGAAAGTGTCGTTGGAGAAGGCAATATCATCGATATCGTTCCGGAGATGGATTATGGTCTTACTCTGGATATTCCTGAAGCTGAATCATTAGGTGATGACCTTCTTGTAATGTGTTCATATGCCTACAGTCTTTATCATCGTGAAATGATTGTCATCTCTATGGGTACATGTACCGTACTTAATCATGTTACTGAAGATGGTAAGTATCAGCACTGCATCATCGCTCCTGGTTTCACAAAGATTTCGGAAACATTATGGAAAAATGCAGCACTGCTTCCGACTTTTGATACAAAAAAGAGTGACAGCTTCCTGCCTAACAATACAGTTGATGCCATGAATACCGGTATCTATAACGGCTATATCGGTATGTTAAGATATCTTATCAACGGTATGAAGAAACAGATAGGCAAGGATGTATACATTATCGGCTGTGGCGGTTTAGGCAAGATGGTCGTAAATGATATCCCGGAAATAAATGAGTATGAACCTGATCTTGTAACCAAGGGTCTTCAGTATATCTATAAGAGGTATTTTAATGACTAGGGTTATCCTGGCTTCCAAATCTCCAAGAAGAAAAGAACTTCTTTCTTTACTTAATATTCCTTTTGATATCATTGTTTCCGAGATTGAAGAACACATCGATGAAAATAATGATCTTGTTAAAGAGATAGAGAAATTATCCTTACAGAAAGCTGAAGCGGTATATAAGGATCATGAAGACGGTCTTGTGATAGGTTCAGATACTATCGTCAAAATCGGCAATATCGCCCTGGGCAAACCTCATACCGAAGAAAAAGCGAAGGAAATGTTAAGACTTTTATCAGGCAATACCCATGAAGTAGTTACCGCTGTCACCATTATTCATAACGATGAAAGAGAAACATTCTCCAATATCGCCAGAGTCAGTTTCTATGATATGAGTGAAGAAGAAATAGATGAATATGTAGCGACAAAAGAACCTTTAGATAAGGCGGGAGCCTACGCCATTCAGGGCAACGCTTCAAAATACATAAAGTCTGTTGAAGGTGATTACTATACAATAGTCGGATTACCTGTTGGTGAACTGTATCACCGTCTTAAAAAATATCTGTAAAAACAAAAGAGATGGCATTGCCATCTCTTTTAACTGATTATAAATTTTATTGTTCTTTAACTGTTAATGATTTACGATCTTCCAGGATTATTACCATTGAAAGAACCTTTGTTTCCTTTGTCGTTAAAGAATCCGCCTGATGCACCACTGGTATTACAGATACTGTCCAGAGTATATTCGTAGGTATCATTATCAATCTGAATAAGAATATTCATACCCTGTTCAAACAGGGAACTGGAGGCGTGAATGCAGTTGAACGATCTGATACTGGTCATCTCCAGTATGGTGTTTCCACTGGAATCGATTATTCTGACCGTGCTTCCTGCTCCATAGGATGTACTAAGACAATACAGAAGATTGACCTGGCTCGAAGAGGAGGAGAATCCGGAAGCCATGCCACTTGATCCCAGCATTAACACTTCACCGCCATTAATGATACCTTCACCATCATAATCAAAGGAACTGTCGCCATTGCTGTTAGGACCATTAACATAAACTGTTCCGCCGTTTATTTCAATCGAACCGTTTGAATCAATACCATCACCAGTGGCATTGACATATATATTTCCTCCGTTGATGATCAGTTTTATACTGCTGTCTGTATTTGCTCCATTAAAAGCCGGACTGGTATAACTTAATGGGGTATATGTTTCACCATCGCTGTTAACAGGAGTATCCGGTGTATTGACCTGAGGCATATTGCCGGTGAAATCTTCCTTTCTTCCACCATGATCCATATCCCAGCTGTTTCCTGCTCCGCCACTGGCAGCATTAATTCCATCATCTTCCGAAGTGATATTTATGTCACCACCATTGATGGTGATGACTGTTCCCTCAAGTCCTTCATATGACTTGCTGATAATGATGTTGCCATCATTTACTGTAAGTTCGTTATCAGCGTGTATTCCGTCATCTTCTGTAGACAGAGTGAATGTACCGCCGTTTATTTCAATAGAGCCGTTTGAATGAATCGAATCATCATATGTATCGATACTGAAGTTTCCTCCGTAAATCTGAATATCACCATCAGTCTTGATTCCCTTATATGAACTGTTTTCACTGCTGGAAGATGTTTCAATACTGAATGTTCCATCATCAATCCTTATAAGATTATATCCGTAAATTCCATCACCCATGGATTCAATATGGAAATCTCCACCTGCAATATAGACATATCCGCGGTATTCATCTTCTTCATTATCCGATTTGATGGAATCCTTTCCGGATATGATACTGTAGCTGCCGTCATTAATCAGTACGCTGTCTTTGCCTCTGATGCCCTGACCGGAAGCAGTAATATTGTAGCTACCATCTATAAAAGTCAGATCATCTTTGGAAACAATACCATGATTGGCTGTTTCGATATTGAGTGTTCCTGTACCGTTTAATACCAGATCATCTTTTGAGAAGATGATAGCGTCGACATTGTTTTCATCTATCTGGGTATATGACCCGTTATCCTTAAGATAATTGACACTTCCTTCATTAAGTGTAACTGTCGTTTTTTTGGCACTCACAACATAAATTGCCGCAAAATCTTCAGTGCTTATATTTACATTGTCAAGAACCAGTCTGACTTTTGAATCCTTACCCGCATCAACAATGATGGAAGAACTGCTTTCACCTGTAAAGACATATGTTCCACCACTGTTTATATAGTAGTTTTCATTGGATAAAGTAACATAGACGGGATCGCTCAATGTATAGTCAAAATCATCACTGTCAAATGTAAAACCGTAAGCTGTGGATGTTGAGGATGTTACAGATGATCTGGATACTTCTTCAGCACTGGCTGAATTATCTGAAATAACAGCGTTACATCCGCTAAGGCACAACATTAAAGCCGCCAGTATTAAAATAAATATTTTTCTCATTACAGTTCCTCTTTACTTTCACCTTCTTTGGCACACATGATTTCAAGATTGCCGTTGACAACTCTGAGATCATCTATCAGCTGTTTGATTCTGCCTGTATCTTTAAGACAGATGCAGTATTCCAGCCTGAAAAGTGATCCCAGACTCAAAGTCTTGATTTTTTCTAGATCATAGGAACTGCAGTATTTATCCAGAACAGGTTCCAGAGCATGATCATAATTAAGTGTTTCCGGAATAGTGACTTTAAGATATCTGATACTGTTGTCAAAAGAGCCGAAATTTAAAAGACTCAATAGAGTACCGGCAAGACAGATAAGTACTGTAAAGACGCAGGCTATTCCCACATAACCAGTACCACAGATGATACCGATAGTCATGGCTAAGAAGATACAGATCAGATCTTTGGCAGAACCTTTGGCGCTTCTGAATCTGATGAGCGAGAATGATCCGGCTACCGCAATACCGGCACCGAAGTTATCGTTAATCATCATAATAACGACTGCTTCAATGGCAGGCAGCAGAATCAGAGCTGTCGCCAGAGATTTTGAATAAGAATTTTTAAACATGTAATAGAAAGATACAGCTATTCCCAGTATCAGGGAAAACAGCACTGCCAAAAGAAACTGTGACAGTGTAAATGTATCTGAAAATATGCTTTGAAATATACTCATAATATGATTCCTCCGTTTTTTAGTTCCCTGATATAGGCTTCTCCGACTTTAGAAAAACTCTGCGGATAGGCTTTTGTTTCATTAAGTACTTTTACCAGCCACAAAGGATAGGGATTTACTGTTTTGATTTCCATAACGATACCGTCGCTTATCGTTTTATCTTTGTCACTTCTTTTAAGACACAGATTGTCAGTACGGTATTTCATGTCAAGATCAAAAGTTATTCTCAGATTCTCGTCTTCTTTGCCTCTGTATGAATATCTTCTTGTACTGATAAATATTTTGGGTTTGACATCTTTATAGAAAATAAGACCTCTTTTTATTTCTTTTGCGACCTGTCTGTCTTCAAATGAGGCATCGTAGAGATTTTCCATGGCGTCTTTATATCCGACTGTCGTCCTGCGCTTATAGACAATACCGTTGTATTTTTTCTTGTATTCAACATATACAGAATCATTATCTTCCACATCATCGTAGCTTCTGATTCTTATTTTTTCCTTGTATTCAGGTTTTTCGATAGAACATCTGATCATCTGATAAGAGTCCGTATCATAATAGATTGACATTAGATTACCTTTGAAAAACCTGTCTGTTTGAAGGTAATCGTTAGTCAGATTAAGAATCTCTTTCAGCTGTTCTCTGCTGATGAGATACTTTGTTTCAGTTCTTTCAAATGTTTCACGCATATGGAGCTCCTTTCGTTAGAAATATTAGTAAAATTATGTGAACATGAACTGAAGATATTGTTAAGTTTGTCTTAATTTTGTATTATTAGTTAGTACGCCGACATAGTATAATGGCATTACGCGTCCATGGTAAGGATGTAATCGCAGTTCAATTCTGCGTGTCGGCACCATTAAAAAAGAAAACTCTGAATAATCAGAGTTTTTATTTACCATACGATTTTTTTGAGATCTTCTACTTCTTTGCAGTAGTAGTCTGCGTGCTGTCTCATATAAAGTTCATTTTCATCTACGAAGTTGCACCAGCCTGCTGCCGCAAAGTCGACTCCTGCAGCTCTTGCCATAACTAGACCCGGTTTAAGATCATCAATCATCAGTAAATCTTCCGGTTTAAGATTATATGTTTCCATAATCTTATATAGAGGTACAGGGGAAGGTTTTCTTTCTTCCTTGGGCTGTTCCCAGCCGAAGATAATATCGGGTTCAGGAAGATCATTGTATCTGTAGTCTTTTAAGATATTGCTCGAATAGGAATGAGAGACAACGGCGATAATACCGCCTCTGTCTTTATGGTTGTTCATGATATCTCTTATTCCGTCAAACGCATCAGCCACATGGTTTTTGGCATATTCAAACCAGAACTCCTGTTCTTCCTTAAGTTCTTCTTCACTCAGCCCGCACATGTCCTTAAAAAAAGGAATAACTCCCGGATCAAAGTTGTAGCGGAAGTAGTCTTCCAGAGTATAACTTATTTCCGGATGCTTTATTCTCATATATTCAATAAAACTCGGATAGTGGATGGTAGCGGTAGAATTTACCGTCGTATCATCGTGATCAAAGACCAGACATTTATATTTCATATATTTCCTTTAGAATTTTTCGATTTCTTCCTTCAGGGTTTCAAAGACCTTATCCTGAGGAATAGATCTGATAATTTCACCTTTCTTGATTAAAAGGGCAGATTCTTTGCCACCGGCAACACCGACATCAGCTCTTTTGGCTTCTGTAGGTCCGTTAACCGGACAGCCCATAATCGCAACTGTAATATTTTTGTTTACGGTTTCAAGATACTCTTCCATCTGTTTGACGATTGGCAACATATCATACTGCAGTCTGCCACAGGTTGGACATGATACAAGATTAGGCACATCCATTCTGATACCGCAGACTCTTAAAAGTTTCTTGGCAACCTTTACTTCTTCCACCGGATCATCAGATATCGAAATACGTATTGTATCGCCAATGCCGTCAAGTAAAAGATTACCCAGGGCAACACTTGATTTGATGGAACTGTTTATTAATCCTCCAGCTTCTGTAACACCCAGGTGAATCGGGTAGTCAAAGGTTTCGGAAGCCAGCTTATAGACATTTATACATTCAAGCGGATCAGATGACTTGAATGAAAGACAGATATCATGAAAATCCATATCTTCTAGGATTCTAAGATGATCTTTAGCTGATTCTATCATCGCTTCTTCACAATGCTGATATTTCTTGTTTAAGGAACCGGCGTTGATACCTATTCTGATAGGGATATGTCTTTCCTTACACAAAGATACTATTTCACGGATTTTGTTTTCATCTTCAATATTACCGGGATTAAGACGTATCTTGTCTGTTCCGTTTTTAATCGCTTCTATCGCGAAATCAGGATTGAAGTGGATATCACATACCAGAGGAATATGAATTCTTTCTTTAATCTCTTTTACCGCTTTGGCATCTTCCATATCAAGGATGGCAACTCTGATTATTTCGCATCCCACTTCTTCAAGTCTTAAAATCTGATTTACGGTAGCTTCGACATCTTTGGTTTTCGTATTGGTCATAGACTGGATAATGACTTTATTCTGTCCACCAATCTGTACACCACCGACATTGATGGTTCTTGTTTGCGTTCTTTTCATATCTTCATTATATACAAAAAGCCCTAGATCTGTTTCTCCAGGGCTTTGATTACTTCATCTATCTTTTCTTCATCACCATTGATAATGGCGTTTCTTACGCAGTGATCGATATGATTTTTAAGAATCAGATTATTGGTCTTTTTAAGTATGGCACGGGTAGCCATCAGCTGATCGGAAATATCGATACAGTAGCGGTCTTCTTCGACCATGCGGATAATTCCTTCAAGCTGACCCTTGGCGATACTCAGATATTTTTTTACCTGATCGTGGTCTTTAGTCATTTTCGATTGATACTACTTCATAACCGGCGTTAGTGACCGCATCCTTGATCTGATCATCACTTAAGGCAGTGTTTTTCAGATAGGCTTTCTTGTCTTCCAGAACGACATTTACTTCTGCACCCAGTTCTTCAAAAGCTTTGGTTACATGGGCAGCACAGTGTTTGCACATCATTCCTTCAATAGTTACAGTTTTGTTCATAGTTTTGATTTCCTCCTTTTGAACGTTATTGATTCTTAATGCGTTGGTCAATACGAAGATGGAACTGATACACATGCTGACAGCGCCAATCATCGGATTGAGAGACAGATGAAGTGATTTATAGAAGACACCTGCAGCTACAGGTATGCATATCGCGTTATAGAAGAATGCCCAGAAAAGATTCTGCCTGATAATCGACATCGTCTTTCTTGAAAGATCGACCATAAAGGATACATCATTGATGGAATTAGACATCAGGATGACATCACTGGTAGCGTAGGCAATATCGGTACCGTTAGAAACCGAGAAGGAGACATCAGCGCTTGATAGTCCTATCGCATCGTTGATACCATCGCCAACCATTCCGACTTTTCCTTCATTTTTCTTTTCCAGAATGATTCGGTTTTTATCTTCAGGAGTAGCTCCGGAAAGATAGTTATCAATCTTTAGTTTAGACGCAATCCTTTCAGCTGTCTTTTCATTATCACCGGTACACATTATAGGGGTGATATCTCTTTTTATTAATGACTGTACAGCAGAAATTGAAGTATCTTTGAGTACATCCGCTATATAGACAATTCCATATATCTTTTCATTTTTACCGACGATGATATATGAATAGACAGAATCTATCTCTTCTTGAATATCAGCGTAATTTTCCGCCAGTTTTCTGTTTCCGGCATAATAGATATCATCATTTATTTTTCCTACTATGCCTAGACCCGACAGCTGTTCAAAACTGTCAAAACTGAGATTTCCTTCATATTTTTTATCATTGATGGTTTTGGCGATCGGATGATCAGACAGTTTTTCTAAAGATGAGAGCACATTATGGAAATCTTCGTGATATGATTTCTCTTCAACGATATCAAGTTTATTCTTAGTGAGAGTTCCCGTTTTATCAAGAACCATATATTTCAGTTTCCCGGCAATTTCTAAGACCGCCGGATTTTTAATCAGCACACCGTTTCTTGCCCCGTTACCAACTGCCACCATGATAGCTGCGGGAGTCGCCAGACCCAATGCACAAGGGCACGATATAACCAGTACACTTAAGGCAAAGTTTAATGATAGTTCAAGGTCTTTACTGACAACAATCCAGATGATAAAAGTCAGTAGAGATATAGACATTACTCCATAGACGAAGTAATTGGCCACTGTATCCGCAAATCTTTCAACCGGAATCTTGGACATTGTCGCCTGTTTGGTTAGACTTATTATTTTAGAGATGGTTGTCTGGGCGCTGTTTGATGTAATCTCTACTTCAATCTGGCCATTGATGTTGACTGTACCACCGATAACCTTATCATCTGTCTTTTTGTTTACCGGCATGGATTCACCGGTAATCATTGATTCATCAATACTGGTATAGCCTTTAATGACTTTACCATCCTGAGGAATTGATTCTCCCGGTCTGACTAAGACCCTGTCACCTTTTTTAAGATTATCAATTGGAATAATAATTACTTCATCATCTTTAATAAGATTAGCCTGCATCGGTATCAGTGTCGCCAGACCCCTGATTGTTTTGGTGGTCTTATTCTTATTGACACCTTCAATGTATTTGCCGATAGAGACAAAGACCAGAACCATCGCTGCTGTTTCAAAGTAGAGATGATACTGTGTATTATTGCTGATCAGGACATAGAGGGAATAAAAGTATGATACAAATGATGACAGGAATACGAGTGAATCCATATTCGGATGTCTATTGATAATAGCTCTAAAACCTGATGTATAGAATCTGAAATTCAATATGATAATTATCGTTGATAAAACAAGCTGAACATAGTTTCCGTAATGAGGGATATGGATACCAGACATATGTCCCATAGAGAAAAACATTAGTATAAGTACCAGAACTATTGAAATGATCATCCTTACTTTGGCAGTATCGATTTCATTCTTTCTTACAAGAACCATCTCATAGCCAAGATCCTTAACGGCTTTGGCCATCTCTTCTTCTTTGATTATTGTTTCATCAAATGATACAAAAGCTTCATTTTCCAGAAGGTTTACCTTGCAGTCATTTACACCTTTAAGAGCCTTTAATCCCTGTTCAACAGTGTTTTTACAGATGATACAGCTCATGCCGTTTACCTGGTAGCTTTTCTCCATTTACTATACCCCCCTAGGGTATTCACATAATACCATGCACACCCTTTAAAGTAAAGTATAATGATTATATGGCAAGCCCGATGTACGTTAAAACAGTCTACAGTCTATTGTCTTCAATGAACAGTATTGATGCGGTTTTAAAGTGCGCGGAAAAATATCATTATTCATCTGTGGCGATAGTTGATAAGAATGTTTTATCAGCTTCGATGTCTTTTTATAAACAGGCGAAGAAAAGGGGAATTCATCCCGTATTCGGTTTAAGTGTCGACCTTAAGGATAAGGGCAGAAGTTTTGAAGTGGTTTTATACGCAAAGAATGACAAGGGTTTTTCAAATCTCATGAAACTATCAAGTCATATCTGTACATCGGATGAGAAGATAATTGGTATATCATTACTCAATAAATATAAAGAAGATAACTTTGTTGTGCTGATGTCTGATGATATGCCTTTAAGCTATGCGGTAGATATGAATGAGAATGTTGAAGAGACATTTGATTATCAGAACAGTCTTTTTGGAAAAGATTATCTTGTAGCCTTATGTGACCATGATATTTCCATCAATCGAAACCGTGATACAAAACTTAAAAAGCTTCTTAAGGAAAAAGGTATTACGACCTTCGCTTTAAGCAGGACCTATTATCCTGATAAGAAAGATGAAGAAGCCTATCGGGTCTTAAAATGCATACGTGATAAAAATACCATTCACGATGAAAACAGCAGTCTTGATTCAGGAAGATATTTCATGTCCAAAGAAGAATATGATGTTTTGTATGATACCGATGATCTTCTCAATACCGATATCTTAAGTTCAAAGTGCAGAGTTGAAATGAATTTCAAAACGACACTTCCTTTATATCCGACACCTGCTGATGTAAGCAGTAAAGATTATCTTGTAGCCTTGTGTAAGGAAGGTTTAAAGAGAAGGCTGAAAGATAAATTAAATAAAACATATACTCAAAGACTGCAGTATGAACTCGATGTCATTACCAGGATGAAGTTTGAAGATTACTTCCTGATTGTCTATGACTTTATTCTTTTTGCCAAGAAAAAGGGAATACTGGTCGGACCAGCGAGAGGCTCAGCAGGAGGATCTTTAGTAGCCTATTGTCTTGGAATAACGGAAATTGATCCTTTGAAGTATGGACTCATCTTTGAAAGATTCCTTAATCCTGAAAGAATATCGATGCCTGATATCGATACGGATTTTCCGGATGATAGAAGAGATGAGGTAATTGAATATGTTAGAGACAAATACGGAAAAGAACATGTGGCCCATATCATAACTTTCGGTACCTTGAAGGCCAGACAGGTTTTAAGAGATGTCGCGAGGGCTCTTGATTATAAAAACAGCGAGGTTGATCCTATCTGTAAGATGATTCCCAATACGCCAAATATGACTCTTGATCTTGCGTATAATACGATTCCTTTATTCAGACAGAAGATTGAATCGGACGGAAGATACCGTACTCTTTATGGAATATCAAGAAAACTGGAATTCTTCCCAAGACATGAATCAACGCACGCGGCAGGTATTGTCATATCTTCAAAACCGTTATATGAAGTAGTACCGGTAATATCGATTGAAAAAGACGTCGATTCAACCCAGTATACGATGGAACATCTTGAAGAAATGGGTCTTATCAAGATGGACTTCCTTGGACTTAGAAACCTTGGCATCATTGCGGAAATATGTGACGAGATAAACAGGGATACATCTTTTGATATAAAAAAGATTCCTCTTGATGACAGGAAGACTTTTAATCTAATAGACAACGTCAATGTCTTGGGTGTCTTCCAGCTTGAATCTAGCGGTATGCGAAGTCTCATCAAAAAGATGAAACCGCAGAGTTTTGAAGAGATTTCCATGACTATCGCTTTATTCAGACCGGGGCCTATGGAAAATATTCCTTTATTCCTAAAAAACCGACAGAATCCAAGGTCTATTGTTTACGCTCATCCTGATCTGAAACCTATCTTAGAAGAAACATACGGCATTATCGTCTATCAGGAACAGGTAATGAATATTGCCAGAAAGATGGCAGGTTTTTCTTATGCCAAAGCAGATATCTTGAGAAAGGCGATGTCCAAGAAGAAACAGGAAGAACTGGAAAAGCTTCATCCTGATTTTGTGACGGGCTGTAAAGAAAACGGCTATGATGAAAAAACAGCTGAAGATATCTATCAGCTGATACTGAAATTCGCCAATTACGGTTTTAATAAATCACACAGTATCGGTTATGGTCTGGTGGCCTATCAGATGGCATATTTAAAGGCCAATTATCCTCTGTATTTCTACAAGGCACTGTTAAACGGAACAATAGGTTCTGAATCCAAAGCCTATGAATATATCAGTGAATGCCGGTCTATCGGTCAGCATATATCCGGTGTATCCATTAATAATTCCGATAAGTACTATCAGATAGATGATAAGGGTATTATTATGCCTTTAAGTATTGTCAAAAACGTGGGCAGTGTAACGGTTGATAAGATTCTTGATGAAAGAAGAAAATATGGGGCATATAAGGATTATGTTGAATGTGTCAGAAGACTGGTGAATGTCGGGGTAGATGTCGGTGCCATAAATTCGCTTATAAATGCGGGAGCTTTTGATGAGTTTGGATATTCAAGATATACGATGTCTGATTCTTTAGGTAATGTGATGTTATATGCGGGGGCACTTAAGGGTGAGATATCCATACTGGACGATGATGATGCACCGATTATTGAAAAGAAGACTGATAATGTGATGGTAAAAGCGGAAAAAGAAAAAGAGGTTCTCGGTTTCTATTTCAGTTTTAATCCGTTAATTGAAATCAAAAAGAAACACAATATCGATACACCTGATTTAAGCAGTATTGAAAGTGTCATGGGACCATGCAAGGGCTTTGGACTGATAAACAGAGTAAAGAAAATCAAGACAAAGAAGGGTGATCCGATGGCTTTTGCGGATATTGTGGATGATAAGGGAGCGATGTCACTGGCAATTATGCCTAATGTCTACTCGCAGTGTGAAAGAGATCTTGTGAGTGGTGCATATATTTATTTTGAAGGTAAAATAGAAAGAGAAAGTTCGTGTCTTGTAAGAACTGTAAAGATATACAGGGAGGGTGAAGATGATAAAGATCCTAATCGTAGATGATGAAATCAAAATCAGAGAAGTAGTCAAAGAATATTCCAAGGCTTCAGGATATGAATGTGATGAAGCAAGCGATGGTTCTGTAGCGTTAAAGATGATTAAAGAAAAAGATTATGACTGCGTGATACTCGATGTCATGATGCCTGAACTGGACGGTTTCAGTGCCTGCAGAAAGATCAAGGATATCAAGGATGTAGCGGTGATAATGCTGTCGGCACGAAATCAGGAAGAAGACAAACTTTTCTTCTTTGATCTGGGTGTTGATGATTATGTAACCAAACCTTTTTCACCCAAAGAACTGATGGCGAGAATCAAGGCAGTATGTGAAAGACATAATATCAAAAACTCTCAGAAATATGTCTTTGATGGACTGGTGGTTGATGTTGATGGAAGAAGTGTAACGATTGATGGTGAAAAGGCCAATCTTACACCAAAAGAATTTGAACTGCTGGTTTATCTCATTGAAAACAAGAATATAGCTCTCGACAGAGAAAAGATTCTGAGCTCTGTCTGGAACTATGATTTCTATGGTGATGATCGAACAGTTGATACCCATATCAAGATGTTAAGAAATGATCTGGGCAAATACCGTGATTATATAGCTACTGTAAGAGGAACAGGATACAAGTTTGAAGTTTAATTTTAAGGGGATCCGTTTTTCGACCTGGCTTTACTTTTTTGGTTTTTCGATACTGATACTCAGCCTGCTGGGTCTTTTACTGGTGGTTTTCATCAAACCGTATTATCGAAATGACCGTATCCAGTCGGTTGATGCCCTGTCCAATACCATACAGTCTCTGCTGCAGCAGGATAAGGTTAGTCAGAGTGATCTTGACAGTATATCTTCTACGATGCTGGGAAATAACGTCTGTGCCATCGTCTATAACGAAAACGGCAACTCTGTATACATGCCGCCTGATTCTTTAGGAAGACTTTGTATGTTAGACAAAAGTGTAAATGTGCGTAATGGTACTTATGCGATATCTAAAGATCCTTTAAAATTCATTGAACTTCTGCAGGCTGAAAGCCCATATTCCGCAACTTTATACAGTGAATATAATGGGATCGAAATGCTGCTGTACGGCGAAAAGATTGTCACCAATATGTCCAATTACTATATCGTTATGAATACACCGTTAGAACCGGTAGAATCATATATCGATTTTATCCTCAACCAGTATTTCTATCTGGCGGTGGTAGTTGTCGTAATTGCGCTTGTGGTATCATTCTTTCTTTCCAACAGGATAACTTTCCCGATAGTAAAGATGAAGGATGAAGCTGATAAGCTGGCTCAGGGAAACTATGATGTAAGTTTTGAATCGGATTCATATTCCGAGATTAACAATCTGGCTTCAACTCTTGATGATGCGACCAGAAAGCTTTCGCAGGTCAATGATTTAAGAAAAGATCTTGTAGCCAATGTCTCTCATGATATCAAGACACCACTTACCATGATTAAAGCCTACGCGGAAATGATCAGGGATCTTTCGGGTGATGATCCTGAAAAAAGAAATGAACATCTCGATGTCATATTAAAGGAAGCTGATTATCTCGATAAGCTTGTTACAGATATGTCGGAACTGTCCAAACTGCAGTCGGGTATTATTGAACTCAATCTTGATAACTTTGATCTGAAGGAATGTACTATCTCGGTAATTGAACTGGTTGATAAACTGCTTCAGGAAAAAAATATCAGAATTGAAACAAATCTGGATGAATGTTTTGTCTACGCAGATGAAATAAAGATTTCGCAGGTTATCTATAACTTTATAAACAATGCCATAAAATATTCTAAAGAAAATTCATTAATCAGAGTAGAACTTGATTCTGATGAAGAAAAGGTTATGTTCAAAGTAACTGATCAGGGTGATGGTATCTCTGAAGAAGCTCTGCCATATATCTGGGATCGATACTATAAAGTAGATAAGAACTTCAATCGAACAGTTAAATCTACAGGTCTTGGGCTCGCCATATCAAAGGCAATCCTGGAAGCTCATAAGGCAAGATATGGTGTTGAATCAGTTGTGGGTGAAGGATCAACTTTCTATTTTGAACTGTCAAAGGACTACGATGAAAATGAAAAAGAAGAATGATTATCTGAAGTTCATCGATTATGAATTTGAACAGGATGAACGGTTCATCAAAGCCAATTCAGATACGGCATTACTGGGTATGTTTCTTGATCCGATGATAAACAAATCCGTTCTTGATATCGGCACAAATACCGGAGCCTTGCTCCTCTACGCTCATAAAAGGGGAGCGAAATATTTATATGGTGTCGATATTCATGAAGAAGCTTTAATTACCGCCAAAAGAAATCTTGAAAGATACTCTGAGACATTTGAATTATACGCATCAAGAATTCAGGATCTTGAGATGGAAACGGTTGATGTCGTGATATCAAATCCACCGTTTTTTGAGATGAATAATGTCTGTAAGGATCCTAACTTCAGGGATGCCTTATTTGAAGAAGCGTTACCTCTTGAAGATCTGTTCAAGGCATATCGAAAGTTTATGAAAGATAATGGGGAAGGCTATCTCATTTATCAGGCTGACCGTCTTCCGGAAGTCTATGAAATGTGCAAAAAGTATAAGCTTAAAATCATGAAGATGCAGTTTATTCACGACATTCATTCAAAGTATGCCTTAAGGGTGATGATCAAGATGAAAATAGGCAAGATGTCCAAGATTAAAATCCTTGAACCGCTCATTATTGATAACGGTGAATATGTGGGAATAGGTACAGAAAAATAAGAGAAGACAGTTTCTGATGATAACTGTCTTTTTCTATGATCTGTAAATTACTTAAAGTATATATATTTTTGCATAAATATTATTCAAAAATTAAGATTTTAACATATAATAATATTGTCATTATTATAGGAGGAAAAGTTTTAATATGGCAGTAAAAGTTGCAATTAATGGCTTCGGACGTATCGGTAGATTAGCTTTCCGTCAGATGTTCGGTGCTGAAGGTTATGAAGTTGTAGCTATTAATGATTTAACCAGCCCTAAAATGCTGGCTACATTATTAAAGTATGACTCAGCTCAGGGTGGTTACTGTGGTGCATTCGGTGAAAACAAACACACAGTTACTTCTAAAGAACCTGAATTCGAAGAAGATGGTAAAACAGTAAAAGTACCTGGTTCTATCACAGTTGATGGTAAGGAAATTACTATCTACGCTATGCCTAACGCTAAGGATCTTCCTTGGGCTGCATTAGATGTAGACGTAGTATTAGAATGTACAGGTTTCTATACTTCTAAAGCTAAATCACAGGCTCATATCGATGCCGGTGCTAAAAAGGTTGTTATCTCTGCTCCTGCAGGAAATGATCTTCCAACTATCGTTTACAATGTAAACCACAACATTCTTACTCCAGAAGATAAGATTATCTCTGCTGCTTCTTGTACTACTAACTGTTTAGCACCTATGACTAAGGCCTTAAACGATTATGCTCCAATCCAGTCTGGTATCATGACTACAGTTCATGCATACACTGGTGACCAGATGATCCTTGATGGACCTCACAGAAAAGGTGATGTACAGAGAGCTAGAGCTGGTGCAGTAAACATCGTTCCTAACTCTACAGGTGCTGCTAAGGCTATCGGTCTTGTTATCCCTGAATTAAACGGTAAACTGATCGGTGCTGCTCAGCGTGTTCCTACTCCTACCGGATCAACTACAATCCTTCACGCTGTTGTTAAGGGTGAAAACGTTACAGTTGATGGTATCAACGCTGCTATGAAGGCTCAGGCTAACGAATCATTCGGTTACACTACTGAAAAGCTGGTATCTTCTGATATCGTTGGTATGAAGTTCGGTTCATTATTCGATGCTAACCAGACAATGGTTACTGATATGGGCAATGGCTTATATCATGTACAGGTTGTTTCTTGGTATGACAACGAAAACTCTTACACATCTCAGATGGTAAGAACTATCAAACACTTAGCTGAATTAGGTTAATAGATAATTAATCAAACTAAGATATTAAGCTCACTCCGGTGGGCTTTTTATTTTGAAAACTTTTTCAGCAATTATGTAAAAATACCTTAAAAATATTCAGAAAGTACTGATATGCGGTTGAAACATCTCTAAATCACCTATAGGATTAAGGTATATGAAAAACATGAACAGACGTTCGTCCTCCAGAAAAGAAAGGTTTATATAGGGGCAAAGGATATTTGTTTGTTTTTTATTTAAACTGATATTAAGGCCCTGAATGTTCAGGGCTTTTGTTTTGAAAGGGGGAAACATGAGTAGTCCTTATCTGATTGATGGTCATATGCATCTTGAGTACGGGCCGTTAAATAAAGAATATGTTCTGGAATTTGTCGAAGCTGCCAGGAAAAAAGGTTTAAGTGAAATACAGATTCTTGATCATACACACAGATTTATCGAGTTTGAAGAAATGTATGAACCATTAAAGAAATATGAAGTTCAGAAAGTCTGGCTTGAAAACAGGAAGATGAAATTCAAGGATCATCTTAAAGACTATATAGAACTGATGAAGAAGATTCAGGAAATGGATCTTGGAATCAGAGTAAAGTATGGACTGGAGATATGTTACACACCGGAGAGTGAAGAGTTTATCAGGAATGTAGTTAAGGATTATGAATTTGATTTCCTGGTAGGAGCCATTCATTCGATAGATGGAATACTCTACGATATGTCATTCTCTAAAGAACTCTTATGGGATGTCTACGACGCCAATCACATCTATGAAAGATATTATGATCTTCTGATGAAAGTGGTAGACAGTAATATCTTCACTCAGCTCGCGCATCCTGATACCATCAAGATGTTTGATATCTATCCTGATTATGATCTTAATGATACATACCATCTCTTATCAAAAAAACTTAAAGAGAAGAAGATGAAAGCTGAATGCAATACCGGATGTCATTACCGTTATGATCATAAGGATATCGGACTATCGGATGAACTCTTAAAGATATTTATCGAAGAAGATATAGAAATAATTACCGCATCGGATGCGCATAAGCCTGAAGATGTTGGTTCATATATAAAAGAAGCTAATGAAAGAATTATAAAAATGAAGGAGAAAACAAATGTATAACCGTGTCTACAATTTTGCCGCAGGGCCATCTCAGTTAAGTTTAGATGTACTTGAAGAAATAAGTAAGGATCTCTTCAATTATCAGGGAACAGGCATGTCTGTCATGGAGATGTCTCATCGATCAAAGACCTATCTCAAGATCTTCGAAGAAACAAAGGCGACAATCAAGGAAGTAATGAATATTCCTGACAACTATGAAATCATCTTTATGCAGGGTGGAGCTACCGAACAGTTCTCAGCTATTCCACTAAATCTGGCACCAAATGCCAAAGCTGATTATATTGTGACCGGATCATTTGCGAAGAAGGCTGCCAAAGAAGCGGCGAAGTTTGTGGATGTGAATATCGCCTGTGATGTCGGACCTGACTATAAACGAATTCCTAAGCAGGATGAACTCAATTTAAGAAAAGATGCAGACTATGTCTATATCTGTGCCAACAATACCATCTATGGTACTGAATATCAGGATTATCCTGATACCGGTGATATTCCACTTGTTGCGGATATGTCCAGTGATATCTGTTCAAAGAAGATTGATGTCTCAAAGTTTGGTCTGATCTATGCCGGATGTCAGAAGAATATGGGTATTGCCGGTCTGTCATTTGTCATTGTACGTAAGGACTTAATTGGTAAACACAGAGAAAATATGCCGGTACTGATGGAATATGATACCCAGGTAAACGGTGATTCCATGTACAATACCCCAAATACTTTTGCGATTTATGTTTTGGGTCTAGTTGCCAAGTGGATCAAAAAACTGGGTGGTTTAGAGGCTATGGAAAAACGCAATAAGGAAAAGGCCAAGATACTCTATGATATTCTGGATAATTCTGATTTCTATATCGGACATGCGGATAAGGACAGCCGTTCAATGATGAATGTGACCTTCAATCTGCCTACTGAAGAACTTGAAGCCAAGTTTGTTGCGGAAGCCAAGAAAGAAGGTATGGAAAGTCTCAAGGGCCATCGTTCTGTAGGTGGTATCAGAGCTTCTATCTATAATGCCATGGAACTGGAAGGTATTGAAAAACTGGCAGCCTTCATGAAGAAATTTGAAGAGGAAAACAGATAATGAAAATAAAACTTTACAATAAAATCGACCAGATAGGTCTTAAACAGTTTGATGAAAAATATACTGTCGGTGAAGATGTCACTGACGAAGATGGAATTCTCGTCCGCAGTGCCAATCTATTGGAAACAGAATTTCCAGCTAACCTCAAGGCCATCGCGAGAGCCGGCGCCGGTGTCAACAATATTCCGGTAGATGAATGTGCCAAAAAGGGTATTGTCGTTTTCAATACACCTGGTGCCAACGCCAATGCCGTAAAGGAACTGACGATATGTGGACTTCTACTTACTTCAAGAAAAATCATTCAGGGCTATGAATGGGCCAGGACCGTTGAAGAAAACTTCTCCAAAACCGTCGAAAAAGGTAAATCAGCTTTTGCGGGACATGAATTATACCGTAAGAAACTTGGTGTTATCGGTTTAGGTGCCATCGGTGCCAATGTCGCCAATGCAGCACTGGATCTGGGTATGGACGTCTATGGTTATGATCCGTATATCTCTATTCAGGCAGCCTGGAATCTCAATCATCAGGTCAAACATGTCGATAAGCTTGATGAACTGTTGAAGGAAGTCGATTATCTGACTATTCATATTCCATCTTTAGAAACAACCAAAGGTTTCATCAATAAAGAAACTATAGATAAGATGAAGGATGGCGTAAAGATCTTAAATTTTGCGCGAGGTGATCTTGTCAAGGAAGAAGATCTTATAGAAGCTTTAAGTAACGGTAAGGTAGAAAACTATATTACTGACTTTGGTTCTCAGGCTTTATGTAAACTGGATAATGTCATCTGTCTTCCTCATTTGGGTGCTTCAACTGCTGAATCTGAAGAAAACTGTGCAGTTATGGCAGTTCACGAAATCATGGATTATCTTGAGAACGGTAATATCGTCAATTCTGTCAATATGCCTGATATTTCCGAAGCCTGGAACACAAAGATCCGTGTCTGCATCATTCATATGAACGTTCCGAATATGCTGGCACAGTTTGCGACATTAATTGCCAATAATCATATAAATATTGAAAATATGTCCAATAAGGCCAGGAAAGATTATGCCTATACAATCATTGATACAAACGATCCTATAGATCCTGAACTCTTTGAAAAAATAGAAAATGTCATAAAAGTTAGAATTTTACAAAAATAATTTAGGGAAAAACCTGTTTCTTCCGAATAATGTTTTGAAAGGAAACAGGTTTTTATTATGAAAAAATTATTATCTGTAATTTTGATCTTTTTTGTTGTCTTGTCTTCAAACATAAAATCCATTACGGCAGAAGAATATGTGAGTATTGATTTTGTGTTTGAAAGTGAAAATGGAGATGAACTTCCTGAAGAGATAATGGATCTTCTTCCGGAGCCCATTAATTCTTTCACAAAAGGGGAAACACTCTCTTTATCATCTTTTGATGATGTAACAGTAAATGATCTCATCTATACTTTTACAGGATGGGATCACAATGATTTTGTCGTGGACGCTGACACGACAGTAAAGGGTATATGGAAACCGAAAGAAAATACCACTGTATCTCAGTACACAGTTCACTATGAATTTGTTGAAGCAGGGGCAAACGGTAAAGGATATCTTCCTCAGGAAATATATGATCTTTTACCTGAAGATGAAATGATAAATACTGATGATTATCCAAACCCTCCATCTTTGGCTGATGATTCTCTTCAGGATTATGTCTTTCTGGGATGGAATACACCGGTACTTGAAGTAACGACAGGCGTCATAACTGTACAGGGTGTATGGATGTATACTCTTGAAAAAACGGCCAATGGGATTATGTTACTGGCGGCAGCAGTTACTTCAGGCCTTGGTTCAGCGTGGTCTTATGTCAGGAATGATGGAACAGGAGGATATTCGCGCTATCAGTACACGATTAATGGTGAACCCGCATGGTGTGTAGAACCGGAAGTGAGCGGCTGGCCTTTAGCCGGAACAGGATATGACTATTACGGTCAGTACACTAATAAGGTTGCGGAAATTATCGGTATGGGTTTACGCAACAATATGTCGGCAGGTGCCATACAGGCGGCTATTGATAACTATGCCAATCATTCTGCCAGCAGCTCTGATGGTATGGATACCAACCCCAACTCATCAAATTATTCAACGGGTGGTTCTTATGCCTGCAGAATTGATGTCTATACGCCAACAGGATATGAAGGCGAAATTCAAAGACTGGGCACAAATCCGGTTTGCTGGCCTTTAAATCCAAAATTAACGGTTCAGAAAAAATCAAGCTCCTCTTTTAACTACACATCAAACTGTCCGGGAATGTATTCTTTAGCCGGAGCGGTATATGGCGTATACAGTGATTTAAGCTGTACAAATCAGGTAGCCACACTTACGACAACTTCTTCAGGAAGCAGTAATCCTCTTGAATTAAGTGCCGGAACATATTATGTAAAAGAAATAAGTCCTTCCAAAGGTTTTAAGCTTGATCCCAAGATATATACGGCAATCTTATCGGCAGGTAACAGTCAGGTAGTTGTATCCAGTGAAGATCCATATGATGATCCGACTGTCGTACAGCTGATCAAGAAAAGTTCAAACCCCAATGGTTATACAAAGTATCTGGATACAGCCGAGTTTACTTTAAGATATTATGATACCTATACATATACTGATACACTGACACCAAAACTGACATGGGTTTTTAAACCGATTATCAAAAACGGTGAAGCTGTAGTGGAATTTGACAGGGCACATTATGTATCCGGACCGACTGATCTTTTTGATTCAAACGGTGTCTTAAAGATTCCAATGGGTACCTTTACGATTGAAGAGACAAAGGCTCCACAGACTTATCTGAGAGACCCTGAAGTATATGTGGGAAGAATATATCTGGATGATAATTCTAATGTCCTGGTGGAGATTAATGGTGGCGTAAATCTTACCATTGAAAATGAACAGCTGACTCAGGATGAAAAGGTAATCATCCTGAAGACAAGCGCAACTGTCAAAGAAAACGGACAGAAAGAATATCCGGCAGATGGTGTTGCCCACATAGATGATCTTGTAGTATATGAAAATCTTGACAGTGATAGAGAATATCTATTGAAGACCAAACTGATAGACCGATTAAGCGATATTACCTACTGGACGATAGATGATTTTGATAACGGTTTATGTAATGAAGAAGATGTTGATACGATAAGACAGACTGATTATTCAATAGGTTCAGTGATTGCTGAATATGAAACGCTGTTTACCCCTGATGATACAGGAATGGTGACTAGTTCATATGAGATCAATCTTGATGAGTATGCCAATCATGAATTTGTGATCTTTGAATATCTTTATGCCGCTGATAATCCTGACGAGCTGATTTCCTATCATGAAGATCTTACTGATATGGGGCAGAGTATCCGTATTCTTCCTTTATATGAAGCGGAATTTGTCCTGTATAAAGTATCAAATGTATCCAAAGATATAAGACTGTCCGGTGCTTTCTTTGATGTATCTACAAGAAGAGTAAAAAGAGATAATACGCTTGTCGAAAACTATCTTGGAAAATATGTGAGTGGAGGAATCTATTACGAAGCTGATGATTCATTTACTTTATATGTATATAGTGATGAAGAAATGAGTGAGGTGGCAGGAATATATGCCTCTTCATATGATTCCCGTTTCAGTAAACAGTGTGTTATCGTCCTCGATCTACAGGATGGCACATATTACGCAAAGATGGATACGGAAACCGATTTAAGAAAATGGGTTATAGAAAAAGGCGCTATCTATTTAGATTCACAGCTTGAAGATACAAAGATAACATTCAAAGAGATTATTGCGCCAGTGGGTTATCATCTTGATTCGAGTAACTATGTCGTCGATGTCGGACATGACACCAGTCTTACAAGAGTTGAAAACTATCGTATCAACGCCATGATTATTCCATATAAACCACCGGTTACCGGAGTTGATTAATGAAGAAGATTCTGATCCTTATTCTTCTTATACTCTGTGGTATCTGTGCATATTACTATCTTCCTTCTGATATATCTTCTGAACCATCAGATTCAGATATACAGGATACAGTAATACCTTCTGAAGAGACATCTTTAAATACGGATATTCCAGATAATAAAGAATCTGATCCCCTCATAACAGAAACAGAAGAAAAGCCATCTGATGTATCATCTTCTTCAGGACATTATGAAACGGTAATGGTATCAGCTGCCTATGATGAAACAGTACCATCATATGATGAACAGGTGCTTGTCAAAGAAGCCTGGATAGAGGAAGTGCTGATCAGTGAAGCCTATTCTGAAGAGATAGAATACTGCAAGGAATATGGATATGATACATATTTCGGATATATCTGTTCCGGGTGTGGGTATACGACAGAGAGTATCGATGAAATGAACGCTCATGTGGAGGCTGACTGGAATGATGGCTGTGGCAGTTATTCAGGACAGAATATCACCTATGGTGAGGCACATTGCCTTCTGCAGGATTCATATACTCTGTATCATGAGGCTGTATATGATTATGTCTACCATGAACCTGAATATAAGACGATAAATCATCCTTCATATGTCGTTCATCATGATGCGGTATATAAAAAAGTCTGGGTTGAAGATTAAAGTCGCGATAATACGCGACTTTTTATATAATATTGGTATATGCCATTTCAGATAATAAATGAAGATATAAGAGAAGTAGAAGCTCAAGCTATCGTCAATCCCAGCAATGAATACCTGCTGGCTTTTGGCGGAGTAGACAGACTGATTCATGAAGCAGCCGGAGAAAAACTGGATGAAATCTGTGAAAAGATAGGAAAGATAGAACTGTCTGATGCGGTTATGACATCTTCCTTTAATTTGACAAACTGTGACTATATCATTCATACCTGCGGTCCTGTCTATATTGATGGAAAACAGAATGAGAAGGAAGATCTCAGGATGTGTTATGAAAACTGTCTTAATCTGGCTAAAGAAAACAGTATAGAATCCATCGCTTTTCCTTTAATCAGTTCAGGTACATATCATTTCCCTAAGGGTGAAGCGGTTGATATCGCCAGTCAAACCATTATCGATTTCCTTAAAGATAATGAAATGGATATCTATCTTCTGGTATATGACAAGAACGAAATCAATACGGATAAGAAGATCTTTAAAGAAGTAGAAGAACTGCTGCGTCCTCAAAAACAGTACACCCCTAAATACAGCATCGGTAAACCATATGAATCGGGTTCTGTATTCAATAAAATGGAGAGTCTTTTCTCTAAGAAAAAGGAAGATTCTGATGTATCTGCTTTAATGGAAGATGCGTACGCTGAAGATGAGACAGTTGAATTCAGCTGTGCAGCGATGCCTCAGGCGCCTTCTCCTTTTGATGAAGATACAAGCTTTGGTGAATATCTTATAAAGATAATAGATGAAAGAAATCTTAAGGATTCTGATGTCTATAAGAAAGCCAATCTTTCCAAAAGTGTCTTTAACGATATCAAGAATGACCGTCATAAACCAAAGAAGGAAACAATCTGTGCCTTGTGTTTCGGCCTAAGACTCGATATAGATGAATCGCTGGAAATGTTAGACAGAGGTGGATTTACCTTAAGCAGATATATGACCTTTGATAAGATAGTCCGTCATTTTCTGGAAAGTGAAAACTATAATATCTTTGATATAAATGAAGTACTCTATGATTACGACTGTGTAACTCTTGGAAGTAAATCGCATTAGCGCTTTAAGCGCTTTTTAATTTGTCGTTTTCAAAACGACCTATCAGGATTCTTTTTTGTTTAGGATGAAGATGTTAAATAAAAGGAGGATCTCAATATGAAAAAAGATTTAACAGAAGTAGTATTTATTATCGATAAGAGCGGTTCGATGTCAGGATTAGAGGCTGATGTGGTAGGCGGTATCAATTCAACTTTAAAGAAACAGAAAGATGAGGATGGTGAATGCCTGGTATCACTGGTCCTTTTTGATACAAAAAGTGAAGTAGTATATGACAGAGTTCCGATTGAAGAAATCAGACCGATGGAAGTAAAAGATTATGTTCCTTCAGGATGTACAGCTTTAGTTGATGCGCTGGCTTCCAGCATAAAATACATTAAGAAGGTACATAGAATTATCAGAGAAGAAGACAGACCGGAAAAGACCCTGTTTGTGATAACGACTGATGGCATGGAAAATGCCTCACATAAATATGATTCAGATCAGCTTAAAAAGATGGTAAGCCAGCAGAGCGAAGAAGGATGGCAGTTTATCTATCTGGCAGCCAATATTGATGCGGTAGAAACCGGCGCAGCCTATGGCTTTAAAAGGGAAGCTACTGTTGATTTTGTCTGCGATGCAAAGGGTAACGGCAAAGTCTATGATGGTGTCGGCAGATGGATTACCGCCAACAGAAGAAATCTTTGCGAAGCAGAGTGCGACGCAAGCTTTAATGAAGTAAGAGAAGATTATAAAGAAAGAGCCAAAAGATAATATAATTAGGTTATGAAACTGGCAATCAGACAGATTTATATTACTGATTCAGGATGCGAATGTGTCGTCAACGCTGCCAACGCTAATCTTGCGGAAGGAAGTGGGGTATGCGGGGCAATCTTTGAACATGCCGGAAGAAACCGTTTAAGAGATGCCTGCAGCAGATACGGCGGTTGCAGTACCGGTGATGCGGTAATTACTCCAGGATTCAAGCTGTGCAAGTATATCATTCATGCGGTCGGTCCTATATATAATGATGGAAAACATCATGAAAAAGAAAAACTGGAATCATGTTACAGGAAGGCGATGAATCTCGCGTATGAAAACAGATGCGAGTCGATATGTTTTCCTCTGATATCTGGAGGTATATACGGATATCCACTGGATGAATGTTTTATGATTGCCTTATCTGCATTAAATGATTGGGCGATTGAACATAAGGAACCGGATATTGATGTCGTCTTTGCGATTCCTGAAGAATACAAATACAATAAGGGCAAAGAACTTATAGAAAGTCTTAAACTTTCCTGGAGGCTTAATGATTAAAAACATCATCTTTGATTTAGGCAATGTCTTACTGAGGTTCAGTGCTGAAGAATTTCTTGATTATGTGGATGTCCATGGGCGAGACCGCAAGATACTTATGAATGAAGTCTTCAGATCTCCTGAATGGGCAATGATGGATAGGGGAAGCATTGATGAAGATGAAGCCTATGAAGCCATGATAAGATTCATTCCTGAACATCTTCATAAAAAGGCAGAAAGCCTTGTGAAGAGCTGGTACAAGATGACAGGCAATGTTGAAGGAATGACTGAAGTTGTAAAGACTTTAAAAGAAAACGGCTATGGTATCTATCTTTTATCCAATGCCAATTTCGCCATTCATAAATACTGGGATTCACTCCCATATGCCAGGTACTTTGACGGAATGATCGCCTCATGTGATTATCTCTTGGTAAAACCTCAGAATGAGATATATCATCTGTTTGAAAGTGTATATGACCTTAAACTTGATGAATGTCTGTTTATAGATGATTCCTGTGCCAATGTTGAAGGAGCCATTCATAACGGCATGGAGGGTATTGTCTTCCATAATGATGTTGAAGATTTAATAAAGAAGCTGAGATATAAAGGTATTAACATTTAAAAAAAGCACGATTGTGCTTTTTTAGTGCATGGCCTTTATCATCAGATCAGAGATACGTTTGGCGTAGCTTACCGGATCTTCTATTGGAAGTCCCGCTATCAGCAATGCCTGATCATATAATAGATCGGCATATTCAGAGATATCATTTCCTTCATCAAACTCTTTCTTCATCGCAGTGTACAGTTCATGATCAGGATTTATTTCGAGAATTCTGTTTGCCTTGACATTATCCTGATTTAACTGTTTCAATACCTTTTCCATTTCGATGGAGAAACTGTCATCTGATGCCAGACATACTGGATGAGATTTCAGTCTTGTAGAAAGTTTGACATCATTTACCTTGTCTTTTAAGACTTCTTTTATCTTTTCAATGAAATCTTTGGAAGCTTCCTGTTTCTTTTCCAGTTCTTCCTTTTCTTCTTTGGTGTCTAAATCAAGATCTCCTGAAAGGATAGACTTGAATGGTTTTTCATTATATTCTCTGATGATTGAAGTCAGGAATTCATCGACATTATCGGTGAAGTATAAGACTTCATAACCCTTATCCATAACTTTTTCCATCTGTGGAAGCTGTTTGATTACTTCGACACTTTCACCTGATGCGTAATAGATATCTTTCTGATCTTCCTTCATGTTGGATACATATTCTTTTAAGGTTACGTATTTATCTTCTTTGGAAGATTTAAACATAATGAGGTCAATCAGGACATCCTTATTGGCTCCGAACTGATCATAACAGCCGTACTTGAGCTGCTGACCGAAACTGTCAAAGAATTTTTCATAATCATCTCTTTGTTTCTCTAACATATTTTCAAGTGCTGATTTGATTTTCTTATCAACAGACTTCTTCAGATTCTTCATCTGATAATCCTGCTGAAGGATTTCTCTTGAGATGTTGAGACTGATATCATCTGAGTCAACGACACCACGCACGAAACGGAAATAATCGGATACGATTTCTTCAGCTTCATCCTTGATGAAGACACCTCTGGAATACAGTTTAAGACCCAGTTTATAGTCACTTGTATAATAGTTGAACGGTCTTTGAGATGGAATATATAGAAGGGCAGTATATGATGTGTTTCCTTCAACCTTGTAGTGGATCTTCTTTAAAGGTTTCTGATAATCGAAGTATTCCTGCATGTAGAAGTTATTGTAGTCTTCTTCGGTAATGTCTTTCTTGTTTTTCTTCCAGATTGGTGTCATCGAGTTGATGGTCTGCAGTTCTTCAACCTTTTCAGTCTTTCCTTCATTATCGGCTGGCTTATATGTTTCAGCCATCATCTGAATCGGATAGCGGATGAAGTCAGAATATTTCTTGACGAGACTTCTGAGTTCACTTCCATCAAGATACTGGTCGTATTTCTTTTCTTTGGTATTCTTCTTTACATGAAGGGTGATAACCGTTCCATAGTCATCCTTGTTTGAAGCTTTGATATCATATCCTTCCATATTGCTGGACCATAAGTAAGCCTTATCTTCATTTACTTTCTTTGATAAAACTTCTACGCTGCCCGCAACCATGAAGGCCGAATAGAAACCTACACCAAACTGACCGATGATGTCAGCTTCTTCCTTCTTATCGAGATCCTTCTTGAAATCAAATGAACCTGATTTGGCAATAGTGCCGAGGTTATCTTCGAGCTCCTGTTTATTCATACCTACACCGTTATCACTGATAGTGATGATACGGTTTTTCTTATCGACATCGATTCTGATGGCTGGATCACTTTCAATGATTGAAGTATCGGTAAGTGACATGATATGTCTTTTATCCAGGGCATCAGAGGCATTGGATATAAGTTCTCTTAAAAAGATATCGGTATTGGTATAGATGGAATTGGCCATCATATCCAGTAATCGTTTGGATTCAGTTTTAAACTGTTTCATAAGTCCTCCTTTTAGCACGCATTTAGCACTCTCTACTGGAGATTGCTAAATTATAATAACACTAAATAATTATCTTCGCAAGAGTATGAAATATCATATATTCTGCCGATGTATAATAACATTGATGAACTATAAAACAGTAAATGTAGTGGCAGCTATTATCATTAATAAAGACAGGGTTTTAAGCTGTCAAAGAGGCTATGGGGCATATAAGGGCGGCTGGGAATTTCCGGGCGGAAAAATAGAGGAAGGCGAAGCACCTGAAGAAGCTTTAAAAAGAGAAATCAGAGAAGAACTGAAAATGGATATTGAAGTTGATGAATTTCTGATGGATGTTGAAGAAGATTATCCTGAGTTTCATCTATATATGAAATGTTATATCTGTTCCTTAAAGAAAGGGGAAATGGAACTTGTAGAACACGAAGACTACAGATGGTTATCATATGAAGAACTCTACAGTGTAGACTGGCTTAAGGATGATCTTAAGGTAGTGGACCGAGTAAGGGAGCATTTGAGATAAGATATCTTTTTTATTTATAATTTATATTGGAGATGGAGAAAATATGAGCGATATTACTATGATGGACTATATCAGGGAAACGCCTGTTACAGTATTGCATAATATAGAAAATTCCAAGAATCTTGTCGGAAGACTGAGAGATTTTTATATTGAAGGCGGATATGAAAATATCGTTATTGTTGCGAGCGGTTCTTCATATAACGGATGCATGTGTGCGAGAACATATATGCGCAAATATCTTCAGTGCGAAGTAAAGATCGTTACACCGTTTACTTTTACATCATATGAATTTCAGTATCTTGATAATTCACTGTTTATGTTCGTGTCACAGTCAGGATGTTCAACCAACACGATTGCTGCAGCGAAGATGATAAAAGAAAAGGGTTATAAGACAGTCGGCATAGTCGGAAGAGATGACTGTGATCTTAAAGAATATACAGATCTTTTAATCAACTGGGGTGTTGGGGAAGAAAAGATCGGTTTTGTCACCAAGGGTGTTGTGACCCTGGCGCTGTTTATGATGTTGTTTGGGCTGGAGACATCTTTAAAGAAAAATATCATCAGTGAAGATATATATAATATTCAGACGGAAGAATTAAAGAAGACGATGGATATTCATCCGAAGATGGTGGATGAAACAATCAGAAAGTTTGAACTCAATAAGGATATCTTTATAAAGAAAAACAATATCTATGTTTTAGGTACAGGCCCAAGCTTTGGTGTGGCATTAGAAGGGGCATTAAAGATAGCGGAGACTAACTGTATTACGGCATATCCGGTTGAAACAGAAGAATTCCTGCATGGACCGATGTATGCCACCAATCCCGATACACTGGTAATAGTCATAGACAATAATACCAATCCTTCTACAAAAAGAAGTATTGATATCGCTAATGCCAACAGAACTGTTACAGATAAAACTTTTGTGATAAGTAACTCTAAGGACTATGAAGATGATAAAAGTTTCAGAAGCACTGAAGAAACAAGTTGTCATACGAGTGTTCTGTATAAACTGGCTTGTGTTGAAACTCTGGCGTATCTCATGACCGTTAATACCAATAACTTTGAGCCTCATGAAAACATCAAGAAATTCAAGAAGGAAAATGCGGTCGCTTCCAAATCACGAAATAATCTTTTTATGGATCTGCAGAAGGTGAATCAATGATTAATATTATCAATCAGACAAAATATAAAGACTTAGAAGAATACTATCCATTACTTGATAAGTATTATAAGAAGACACTCAGGGTACTGGGAAAGAAAGATGAATATGTACTTTCTTTAATTATTGTCGGACCTGTAAGTATACATCGCATCAATCGTGATTACCGTAATATCGATAAGGTAACAGATGTCATATCTTTTGCCCTGCTGGATAATGAAAGTGTTGTTGAATATGAAGATGAAATAGAACTGGGAGATATCTTTATCAACAGAAGAAGAGTGCTGTCTCAGGCTGATGAATATGGGCATTCTGTGGAAAGAGAATTTGTGTTTCTTTTTGTGCATGGATTACTTCATCTTTTCGGTTATGATCATATGAATGAAAAAGATGAAAAAGTGATGTTTGAACTGCAGAAGAAAATAGTAGGGAATCTGAAATGAATAAATTCAAAGTATCTTTTGAAGGGCTGATAGATGCCATAAATCATAAGGCTGTAAGAATACAGCTTATTCTTGGTGTTATGGCGGTTATTGGAGGAATAATAATTAAACTTGATTATTATGAATGGCTGGCTTTTATAGTGTGTATTGGAATGGTAATCACAACGGAGATTATGAATACGGCTGTTGAAAAGATTGGTGATTATCTTAATAAGGAATATGATACGGATATCAAACTGATAAAAGATCTGTCCAGTGGAGCAGTACTGGCAAGTTCCCTTATGGCTCTTGCTGTATGTCTGTTCTGTGTATTCAGGAGAATATTATGAGTAAAGAAGAACTGGTAAATGAAGCCTTCAAAGCGATGAAGAATGCCTATGCACCATATTCAAGATATCATGTAGGCGCATGTGTATTGTGTAAGGATGGAAGAACCTTCTATGGTGCCAATATTGAAAATGCCTCATACGGGGCAACCAACTGCGGCGAAAGAAGTGCCGTCTACGCGGCTTATTCATACGGATACCGCAAGGATGATATTGAAATGGTTGCGATAGTATCTGATGGCAAAAGACTTGGTTCGTGCTGTGGTATATGCCGACAGGTTTTATCTGAACTGTTAAACGCTGATACACCTATCATTCTTTCCAATGGTATTGAAAGTAGAGAAACAAATGTTATGGAGATGCTGCCATATGATTTCAGTGTGGAGGATCTTGATCTATGAAATCAGGTTTTATAGCGATAATCGGTAAACCAAATGCCGGTAAATCAACTTTAATAAATGCCCTGATTGGACAGAAGATTGCGATTGCGACCCATAAGGCTCAGACGACAAGAAATGCCATTCTGGGAATTTTAAATGAAGAAGACTGTCAGATTGTCTTTATCGATACGCCAGGCATTCATGAAGCCAAAACCGCTCTGGGTTCCTATATGAACAAGGAAGCGATGTCTCAGGCGGCAGGGGTAGATGTCATCTACTATATCGTTGATGGCTATAAGGGATTACAGAAAGAAGACAATGAAATCATTGAGAAACTCAAGGCCTATGATTCACCGATCTTTTTACTGTTAAACAAGATAGATGAACTTGATAATAAGACGCTTATTGAACGTCTTGAATATGCATCTAAAAATTATGACTTCGCGGAGATTATTCCTATCAGCGCGAAGAATAAGGATAATCTTGAAGAACTTCTTGATGTGTCTAAAAAATATCTTAAGGATGATATCATGTACTATCCTGAAGATGTAAGAACCAATATGAATCTTGATTTCCAGATTGCGGAAATGATCAGAGAAAAGATTATTCTGAATATGGAAGAAGAGGTTCCTCATCTTGTAGCCTGTCAGATAGACAGTATCAAAGAAAAGACTTCCAAGGTCTATATTGATGCCACAATCATCTGTAATAAACAAAGCCATAAAGGTATTATCATCGGTAAGAGTGGAGCGATGTTAAAAAAGATAAATCAGCAGGCATCAAGTGATATTTCAAGACTCTTTGATGGTAAGAGGATTATGCTGTCGTTGTTTGTGAAGGTTCAGGAAGACTGGCTGAATTCCCAGAAACAGCTCTTCAATCTGGGATATTTCAAGGGAGATCAGGATGAATGATAAGCTGCATGGATTTATCTTGTCCATCAGTGACTATAAAGAAGCTGACTGCATGATGCAGGTTATAAGTAAAGAGTATGGAATGCTGACGCTTATCGGCAAATCATCTAAGAAGATAAGTTCAAAGAATCATTTTATGCCTTTATGTTCATATGAATTCATTATTGATTATAAGGATAATAAAAACATATATACGGTTCACGGATCAAAACTTCTGAATTCATATTATGAAAATGATGATCTGATGTATATGTCATTTAAAAATATCATCGTTGAACTGACTTTAAAATATAAGGAATTCGTGGATTATGAAAGTCTGATGTTTGTCTTTGAAAAGATGAATAAAGAAAACAGATATCTATTGGGTTCCATGTATCTTTCATATCTGATAAAGAATTTTGGTATTACACCTTATGTTGATGGATGCGTTATCTGTAACAGGAAACAGGTGGTATCTTTATCCAATAAAAACGGAGGATTTGTTTGTAATGATCATCTGAGTGGTCTTGAACCTCTACAAGTAGATCACCTTAAAAAGTTCAGACTTGTCATCAAGGGAAGTTTTGAACATTACGATATTCTTAAAGACTTTGATTATGACTTAAAGGATTTTGGAATGCTGTGTGATTTTATGATCGATAATACAGGGGTAAATCTGAAGTCCTATAATTTCTATAAAACACTGTAATGAAAAAGAAGATAGTATTGTTATTATTATGTATATTACTGACGGCGTGTTCAAAAACGTCTGTTTCTTATAATGCAGAAAATATCAATGTCATGAAGGATATTGAAGAAAAGTCTTTTGATTTTGTGACGCACAGTGATCATTATCTATTGGCGGATATGTCTGATTTTGAGGTTTTATACAGACATAATACAAGTGATGTCATATATCCTGCATCTTTGGCCAAACTGTTTGTGCTTGATACTGTTCTCAATACTCTTGATGATCTGTCTGGTACATCATATATTGATCATGATGAATTCATGTGGCTCATTGAAGAAGATTCTTCTTTGGCCGGATTATATGTTGATCAGGAATATACGATGGAAGATCTTTTATATGCTCTGATACTGCCATCGGGTGGGGATGCGGCTTTAGCCATAGAAGATTACTATACAAGAAATTTTAATGTCAGTCTTGTTGATCTTGTGAATGAAAGATGTGCAGAACTTGGTTTGAAGTCTTCACATTTTACCAATACTACCGGTCTGCACGATCCGGATTTATATACCTGTATTGATGATATCTATACGGTAGTGATGGATATTCTGACTTTTGAAAAGGGAAGAGAAATTATTGGAAGCCGTTATCATTATATAGACAGTAAACTGACGGTCTATTCAACCACAAACTATGCCGGAACTACAGGTATGTGGGTAATAGGTGGCAAGACCGGATATACTCCTGAATCCGGACAGAGTATAGTTCTCTTATACAAGCACAATTATCATTCCTATCTTCTGATACTGACTAACGCTATGGGTGGTTCACCGATAAACCGTGAGTATTTCCATTACGAAGATTGTTTCACCATCTTTGATAATCTGTATTATAATTGATTTGTGGGGTGCCACTATATTGGCTGAGATCATACCCGTAACCTGATCTAGGTAATGCTAGCGTAGGGATAGGCACCTTTTGTTTATGGAGGTGTTTTTTTATGAGTAACATGTCAAGAACTACCAGAATTATGGTGTTTGTTGCGCTTTATGCAGCGCTGGCTATTGTGCTTGATTTTGTAAAGGATTTTATTCCTTTTACATCGATCTGGGCGAACGGGGGATCAATTGATATTTCTTTGATACCGATGGTCTTTGCGTCTATTCATCTGGGAGTAAAGTGGGGTATAGTTACGGGGCTTATCCAGTTTGTGGCTTCAGTTGCGATTGGGGCTACCAGATTATACTTTGCGCCATATTCACCAATCCTGGGATTTGTGTGTGACTATCTTATTCCGGTAGTTATTATGGGTGCCGCATCATTCTTTATGAAGAAGACGGATGATAAGACAGATATCATTCAGCTTGAAATAGGTATCGTCATCTGTATGGCAGTAAGAATATTATGTCAGGTTATATCAGGTGTATACTGCTGGGTTGATGCCAGTGATATTGGTACAGCTGCTGCCTGGGCATTCTCTGTACAATACAATTTAAGCTATGGTATTCCAACACTGGTAATGCTGGTAATTGTGATGCCGATCCTATACAAGGCGTTTGAAAAGAAAGTAGATAAACCATTATAGAAATGAAAAGGTGTGCAATCATTACAGGAGGAAAATATCAGGAAATAAAAGACATTGGAAAATGTGATTTTATTATCGCCTGTGATAAGGGATATGAATACTGTCTTAAGGACAGTATCATTCCTGATCTTCTTATAGGGGATTTTGATTCATACACAGGTAAACTTCCTGAAGATATTGAAACAGAAATTCTTCCTGAAGAAAAAGATGATACAGATACAATGCACGCCTACAGATACTGTGTCAATCATAATTATGATGAAATATATCTATACTGCTGCTTTGGAAGCAGGATGGATCATTTTATCGCCACTATACAGGCAGCCATCTATGGAGCACATAACGGTATAAGTACATATATGTCAGATGATAATAATATGTTTATCATTACTGATAAAAATGAAATTGTATTAGACAGAATAGAAGGGTATTCTTTGTCTTTATTTGCGGCAGATAAACTTTCAAAGGTTACGATAGAAGGTGCCAGATATAATATTAAAGATTTTAATATATACAATTATTATCCTATAGGACAGAGTAATGAATGGAAAGATGATACTATAAGGATCTATAAGGAAGAAGGGGTAATGATAATTATCTGCAGCAGAATTGACTGATCATATCCATATAGAAATATATATGACAAATAGATATAATATTAAGCATGGAAGAAATTAAAGTTGGTGACAGTGTCTATGTCCAGTCATACAAACATGATGGAAAACTTCATCGTACCTGGTCTAAAGCGCTGGTTATAGATGTGAGTGATGACTGTTACGTAGTGGTGACTGATCACTCCTGGGTTGTAGAAGATGATGGAAGAAAATGGCTGACTAAAGAACCGGCAATCTGTTTCTACTATACAAAGAAATGGTATAACGTTATCTCCATGGTCAGAAAAACCGGTATCTATTATTACTGCAATATCGCTTCACCAAGTATCTATGATGGAGAAGCCATCAAGAATATCGATTATGATCTGGATGTCAAAGTATTTCCTGACAATGCGTATATGGTACTCGATGAAAATGAGTTTGCCTATCACTGTCAGAAGATGAACTATCCCGATGATATCAGAGAGATATGTGTAGCTGCCAAGAATGAACTGATTGATATGGTAGAAGATAATAAATATCCATTTGATTTCTCTTATATCAATGACTATATTATGAAATATTTCCGTATGGTCTTTGATGAAAAGACGATGGATCTGGTAGATAAAAACTAATCTGGTTTATGCCAGATTTTTTTATTCTCTAAAATATTGTTTATATTTCTAAAAATAGATTATCTACCAACTTAATTAAGACAAATTATGAACCGGGAAGATTTCTGCGA
>JAUNIH010000075.1 GCA_030523555.1 Erysipelotrichaceae bacterium | reverse complement strand
TAAAATAAGCTGAATACCATTCAGCAAAAATGGTACTTGTTAAATGTACTATAATTATTTATGGAAACAACAAGGGAGATAAACGTATGCCAGAAATGAGTAAGAAATACATTCCACGACATTATAATGATCCAAACCCCAATAAAAAACTATTAAAGCTCGTAACCAGAATTACCGATAGAGCTGCAGGTAAATTATTAGGTGTCAAAACTACTGACCCTGAATACTGGGGCTTTGCGTGCATCTTTGAAGATGAACTGGATAAGGATACATCAGAAAAATGTCTTGATCTGATGCTGTCAATGAAAGTAAGACAGAAATATCCATATAAAGATATGCTGGAATTATGTAAGAAAGTAAATATCGATAATCCTGATGAAATATTAGAGAAGCTGTCATTCTATGGCATGTTTGAATATGACTATGGTGATAAATATACCAAGGATGGACCAATTGAAGGGACATCATTTACACCAGAGGACCGTCATTACTGGATTCCGCTCTTTGTTCCAGGTTCAGCTGAATATACCAATATGAATACGGAACTGATGGATAAATATCCTGAACTGGCGATGTTCTTTGAAAGAATGACTTTCCTTCCATTAGCCGATATTACGCAGATGGTGCCACCAGGCGGAGGCGGTATAGGAATGCACGTCATCCCGGTAGAAAAAGCTATCTCCATGGAAAATGAGACTATGGATATTGAACATATATCCTACTGGTTAAAAAGATATGAAGGACATATCGGTGCATCTATCTGTTCATGTAGATATGGCAGAAAGAAACTTGATGAAGGCTGTGCTGATGATTATCAGGACTGGTGTATCGGTGTCGGTGATATGGCTGACTACTGCAGGGAAACCGGTAGAGGTCATGATGTAACATACGAAGAAGCCATGGAAATCTTACAGCGTGCTGAAGATAACGGCTTTGTTCATCAGATTACCAATATCGATGGTGAAAACAAGATCTTCGCTATCTGTAACTGTAATGTCAAAATCTGTAATGCCCTTAGAACTTCACAGTTATTCAATACACCTAACCTTTCTGCATCTGCCTACAGAGCACATGTAGACAAAAAGAACTGTGTAGCCTGCGGACAGTGCGTTGAATACTGTCCAGCCGGTGCGCTCAAGTTAGGTCAGAAACTGTGCAAGAAAGATGGCACAGAAATAAAATATCCTAAGATTGATCTGCCTGATGCGACTAGATGGCCAAAAGAAAAATGGGATGAAGACTATCGTGACAATAACAGAATCAACTGTCATGATACAGGTACAGCTCCATGTAAGACAGCCTGCCCTGCCCATATCGCGGTACAGGGATATCTCAAGAAAGCTGCTCAGGGAGAATACCGTGAAGCTTTGGCTTTAATCAAGAAAGAAAATCCATTCCCTGCCGTATGTGGAAGAGTCTGCAACAAACGCTGTGAAGACGCATGTACCAGAGGAACAATCGACAGAGCTGTATCTATTGATGCGGTTAAAAAGTTTATCGCCCAGAAAGATCTTGACGCAAAACACCGCTATGTTCCAGAAATCGTCGTCGCATCCAATATGGGAAGATGGAAAGAAAAGATTGCCATCATCGGCGCAGGTCCTGCCGGTTTATCTTGTGCCTTCTATCTTGCACAGATGGGAATTATCCTACCGTATTTGAAAAGAACGCCGAACCAGGCGGTATGTTAAGATACGGCATTCCTTCTTATAAGTTAGAAAAGGATGTCATCAAAGCCGAAATCGACATCATGAAAGAAATGGGTGTTGAAATCAAAACCGGAATCAATGTCGGAAAAGATATAACTATATCCGAACTTAGAAAACAGGGCTATAAAGGTTTCTATATCGCTATCGGCTGTCAGGGTGGAAGATATCCTAACGTTGAAAACGATCACGCTGAAGGTACAATGACGGCTGTCGAATTTTTATCAGCTGCCAATACCGGTAATCTTAAAATTGATGAAGATGTGGTTGTTGTAGGTGGCGGTAATGTTGCCATAGACGCTGCCAGAGTATCCAGAAGATCAGGCGCAAAGAGCGTGAATATGCTGTGTCTTGAGACAGAAGATATCATGCCTGCATCAAAAGAAGAAATCAGTGAAGCCAGAGAAGATGGTGTAAATATAAACTGCGGCTGGGGACCTAAAGAAGTCTTAACTAAAGACTCAAAGGTATCCGGTATCATCTTCAAGAAATGTACATCAGTATATGATGAAAACGGTAAATTCTCACCATCATATGATGAAAACGAAACAATCTCCATTCCATGTACAAAGATCGTCTTTGCGATCGGTCAGGCTATTGAATGGGGTGATCTCTTAAACGGTGAAGATATTGAATACTGGCATGGGAACTATCCGGTTGCGGATAAACTGACATATCAGACTAAAGTTGAAGATATCTTTGTCGGTGGTGATGTCTATACCGGTCCTAAGTTTGCGATCGATGCGATTGCCCAGGGACATGAAGCAGCTGAATCATTACACAGATATGTTCAGCACGGTCATATGACTATCGGCAGAAACAGAAGAGAATTCATTGAACTTGATAAGGATGATATCTCTGTTGTAAGTTATGATACAGCCGGAAGACAGGAGCCAACTGACACTGTATCAGATAATAAGTTTGAAGATGTTCATGGAACACTCACTGAAGAACAGGTAAGAATTGAAACATCAAGATGTCTAGGATGCGGGGCTACTATTGTTGATACAAACAAGTGTATCGGCTGTGGTATCTGTACAACCAAGTGTAAATTTGATGCGATCCATCTCACCAGAGACTTCCCTGAAGCTTCTACCATGAGAGTAGCTGAAGAAAAATTCAACTATATCATTCCTTACGCTGCAAAACGTGGTGTCAAGATTCTCTTCAACAAGAAGGATAAAGACTAATGCATGAACTAGGAGTAGTCTTCCACTGCATTAAAGAAGTAAATGAGATAGCCCTTTCAAATAATGTTAACCGTGTAAACTCGGTAACTGTTGAAATAGGTGCTGTCTCAACAGTTATTCCCTATCTCTTTGAAGACTGCTGGAACTGGGCTGTCAAAAAGGAAACTGTTTTAAAGGATGCGAAAATCATCATTGAAACAATTCCCGCCATTACCCACTGTGAAGACTGCAATCAGAACTACAATACCATTATCTATGGTAAAACCTGTCCTCACTGTAAGAGTGAACACACCTTCCTCTTACAGGGTAATGAGATAAACATCAAACAGATAGAAGTGTATGATGAATAAGCCATCTAATGATGGCTTATTTATTTTTATGTGTATTTATGGATATATAGGTATAAAATATTTATATGTTTATTTTGTAAATAAAGGAGATAATTATGCTCGATCCCAGATTAGCTGAATCAATCAGCAGAGAAGAAAACAGACAGAACAACAACATAGAACTTATCGCCTCTGAAAACTTTGTATCAAAAGCTGTAAGAGATGTTACAGGTTCCATACTTACCAACAAATATGCAGAAGGCTACTGTGGAAGAAGATACTATGGTGGCTGTGAATATATCGATGAAGTGGAAGATCTTGCCAAAGAATATCTTAAAGAACTCTTCCACGCAGATCACGTCAATGTACAGCCTCATTCAGGCTCACAGGCCAATATGGGTGTATACATGTCAGTACTTGAACAGGGTGATACCATCCTGGGTATGGATCTTGCCGCAGGTGGACATCTTACCCATGGCTATAAGGTATCATTCTCCGGTAAACTCTATAATGCCGTAAACTACGGTGTAGATGAAAAAACCGAAATGATTGACTATGATGATGTCTTAAGAATTGCGAAAGAATGCAAACCAAAGATTATCGTAGCCGGTGCCAGTGCCTATCCAAGAATTCTTGATTTCAAGAAGTTCAGAGAAATCGCTGATGAAGTAGGAGCTATGCTGATGGTTGATATGGCACATATTGCCGGACTTGTAGCTACAGGTTATCATCCTTCTCCAGTTCCATATGCTGACTTTGTAACAAGTACTACCCATAAGACTTTAAGAGGTCCTAGAGGCGGTATTATCATGTGCAAGGAAGAATATGCCAAGGCTGTAGATAAAGCGATCTTCCCTGGTATTCAGGGTGGTCCATTGATGCACGTCATTGCCGGTAAAGCCCAGTGTTTCTATGAAGCATTACAGCCTGATTTCAAAGACTACTGCGGTCATATCATTACTAACTGTCAGGCATTATCCGATACCTTGAAAGAAGAAGGATTAAGAATTGTCACCGGTGGTACAGACAACCATCTGGTACTTGTAGATACGATGAACTCCTTAGGAGTTACCGGTAAGCAAGCCGAAGATCTTCTTGGCAGAATCAACATCACCGCCAACAAGAACTCCATTCCGTTCGATAAACAGAAACCATCTCAGACCAGCGGTATCCGTTTAGGAACAGCTGCCATGACGACAAAAGGTTTTGATGAAAATGACTTTAAGACAGTAGGACATATCATCGCTTCGGCATTCAAAGATCAGAGTGATGCCAACCTTGATCATCTCAAAGATGAAGTATTAAAACTTACATCTGTACATCCAAACGACAGATAAAAATAAATAATGACAATCAAACGATTGTCATTATTTTTTTATTAACCTTTTCTTACCGCCTGTCTGTCAAGTCCGGCTTTAATGAACTCCCTGAAGATCGGATGAGCCTTATTAGGTCTTGACTTGAATTCCGGATGATACTGAACACCGATATAGAAAGGATGCTTGGTATATTCAATAGCTTCAACCAGATCCTTTTCTACATATAATCCTGTCACATCCATACCCTTTTCCATGAATGCTTCACGGTAATCATTATTGAATTCATATCTGTGTCTGTGTCTTTCAGAAATTAATGGTTTTCTGTAGCACTTAGACATCAGAGTATTTTCTTTGATGGTACAAGGATATGCACCAAGTCTCATTGTTCCACCCTTATCGATTTCATCATTCTGACCTTCGATGTAGTGGATGATCTTGCAGGAACTTTCACTGTTGAATTCTGAAGAGTTGGCATCTTCATATCCTAAGCCGTTTCTTGCGAATTCAATAGCTGCTACCTGCATACCCAGACATATGCCAAAGTAAGGAATATCATGGGTTCTGCAGTATTCCGCAGAAACAATCATACCTTCTATACCTCTGGAACCAAAGCCACCAGGTACAATTACTCCATCAAGGTCCTTTAGTTTATCATCAACATTATCCTTATTGACATTTTCTGAATCAATCCAGACAATCTTGACCTTGGCATCATTTTCATATCCGCCATGTCTTAAAGCTTCTACTACTGACAAGTAGGCATCATGTAAAGATACATACTTACCAACTAAACCGATTGTTACCTTCTTTGAACGGTTATGAATCTTATCTACAAGAACTCTCCATTTATCAAGATCGATCGGATTAGGATCCATATGCAGCTGTTCACATACGATCTTTGAGAAATCCTGTTCTTCCAGCATCAAAGGCGCTTCATATAACTGCTGAACAGTTGTGTTTTCAATAACACATTCCTTCTTAACGTTACAGAATAAAGATATCTTTCTTTTTATTTCTTCAGGCAGTTTGCCATCACATCTTGCCACGATGATATTAGGTCTAACACCGGCAACCTGTAACTGCGCTACAGAGTGCTGTGTTGGTTTTGACTTGTATTCATCAGATCCTGAAATATAAGGTACCAGGGTTACATGAATGAAACAGGTATTCTCAGGCTGTTCAATGGAAATCTGACGTATCGCTTCAATAAAAGGTTCAGATTCAATATCACCAACCGTACCACCGATTTCGGTAATAACGATATCCGCATCAGCCTCATGACCTACCTTATAGATAAAATTCTTTATTTCATCAGTGATATGCGGGATAGTCTGAATAGTCTGCCCCAGATATTCACCCCTTCTTTCTTTCTGAAGAACTCTCCAATAGACCTTACCGGTAGTAAGGTTTGAATATTTATTCAGATCTTCATTGATAAATCTTTCGTAATGTCCAAGATCAAGGTCAGTTTCTGCACCATCTTCTGTTACATAAACTTCACCATGCTGTAAAGGCGACATTGTACCCGGATCGACATTGATATAAGGGTCCAGTTTCTGTGACATGACCTTATACCCTCTCTGTTTTAAAAGTCGACCTAAAGACGCCGCTGTAATACCTTTACCAAGACCTGAAACTACACCACCTGTAACAAATACATACTTCATATCATCACCCCTTTACCATATATTTATTAGCTTTCTCCATAAAAAAAGAGGCTAATAAACTAAACGACAACATAGTCGTTTTTTTTAAAACCTCAATACTTAATTATAATAATCTTTATAGTCTTTTCTTTCAATATCTAACGTGTAAAAAATTAAAAAATATTCTAACACTCTACAATCGTGTGGTTAATTAAGATACCTGAAAGTATCTTATTAA
>JAUNIH010000012.1 GCA_030523555.1 Erysipelotrichaceae bacterium | reverse complement strand
AAGATCTGTGCTAATATTAAAGAAAAATTGGGACAAAATCGCTTTGGATTCACACGACTTTTATTAAGTGCTTACATAAATATTACATTTATAACAGGTAAAATCAGTGTAAGAAAAAGTCTCTGTTAAGAGACTTTTAACTTATTTGTTTTTTGGTATTCTTCCATACATCTTCGCTAAAGATTTGAGCCACTTCGCATCTTTTTTAGTCAGCTGATTTTCTTTTAAACGCCACTGCCAGTTACCTGTCGCTGATGGAAGATTCATCCTGGCTTCCATGCCAAGTCCTAAAATATCCTGAGCCTGTATGATACATAAATCCGATACCATAGACTCCAGTGTTCTGATCATATCCCTGTTGAAGTTTTTATCACTCTTACACCCGATATACTTTTTGGCATAACTGTATGTTTTCTTATCGAGCATTTCTCTATAAGCCATTATCGGTTCATTATCATGAGTTCCGATATAGGTTACACAGTTTCTGATCATATTGTGCGGAAGATATTCATTATCAGGATTTCGATCTCCAAACGCAAACATCAGGATCTTCATACCCGGGAAGCCGCAGTCCTTCAATAATTTTCTTACATCATCATCCAGAACCCCAAGATCTTCCGCAATAATACTCGCATCAGGTATGGCCTTCTTGACTGCCTTAAACAGTTTCATACCCGGACCCTTATATCTTTTACCGATTCTTCCGTTTTCCCTTCCATATTCAATCGCATAGTATGAAGAAAATCCGATAAAGTGATCAATTCTTAAAGTATCATACATCTTTAAGGCATAATCTATTCTCTTTATCCACCATTTATAACCTGTCTTATCATGATACTCCCAGTCATATAAAGGATTACCCCATAACTGTCCATCATCACTAAACGCATCCGGTGGACATCCTGCCACCAATGATGGTTTAAGATCTTCATCAACCAGAAAGAGCTTTGGATCAGACCAGACGTCAACACTGTCTAACGCAACATATATCGGACAGTCTCCAATTATCTTTATACCTTTATCATTTGCGTATTTCTTTAATTCAAACCACTGTTTAAAAAAGCAGTACTGTATAAATCTGTAGAAAGATATATCTTTATCATTATTGTTTATATATTCATCAATCTTCTTCTTATCTCTATGAATATATTCTTTCTCCCATTCCAGAAAACATTTTCCTTCATGATTATTCTTTAATGACATGAACAGGGCATAATCATCAACCCATTTATTATTTTTAATAAATTTTATATACTCCTTATTCTTTATATCAAAACGTTCATACGCTTTTCTTAAGACAATATATCTGTTTTCATAGATCTTTCCATAATCTATTCTGTCTTCCTTATCTCCCCAGTCTATATCTTCATATTCTTCTTTTTTAAGTAATCCTTCTTCACTTAATAAATCAAAATCAATAAAGTAAGGATTTCCCGCAAATGTTGAGAATGACTGATATGGCGAATCACCATAACTTGTCGGTCCTACAGGTAAAACCTGCCAGTATGTCTGTCCGGCAGCCTTAAGAAAGTCCACAAACTCATAGGCCTCCTTTCCCAGAGTTCCTATCCCTGTCTTACCGGGAAGTGAAGATACCGGCAGCAATATTCCGCTTGAACGCATATTATCTATACTCCTTTTATCAAAACCATTATAGTATATAATCTAATTGAAAGAGGATTATACCCATGAAAAGAATAAATAATGACTGGCAGTTTACAGAAGTATTCAATGATGAATTTTTAAATGGCAAAGGTACTTATGAAACGATAAGATTACCTCATAATGTCAAAGAACTGCCATTACACTATATAGAGCCAAGTGACTATGAAATGATATCCGGATACAGAAAAACCATCCATATCAACAGTGAAGATAAAGGTAAACATATTTTCATCCAGTTTGATGGAGCAGCCCATTACGCGACTTTATATGTCAATTCCAAAGAGGTATCAAGTCACGGTAACGGCTATACAGCTTATAGAACCGAGATAAGTGATTATCTCAAATACGGTGAAGACAACCTTATAACAGTAAAACTTGATAACCATGAATCTTTAAATATTCCACCATTCGGTTATATGATTGATTATCTCTGTTTTGGCGGATTATATAGAGATGCGTGGTTAGATATAAAAGAAGAAACATATATCGATGATGCCTACTATTACGCTGATGAAGAGGGTAATCTTAAAGTCATTTATTCCTTAAATGATATTAATGATAATCTTTCTTTAACTTTAAATATTGATAATAAGGATTATGAAGTAAAACCTTCAAAAGAAGGGGAAATAGTTTTAAAACTCGATAATGTTCATCCATGGTCAGTAGGTGATGGCTATATGTATGAATGTACATTAAGTCTGAAAGATAGTGATAAAGTTTTGGATTCATATAAGATGAATGTCGGTTTCAGAAGTGTATCCCTGAATGAAAACAGCGTTCTTATCAATAAGAAGCCTGTCTTTATAAGAGGTTTAAACCATCATCAGTCTTATCCTTATATGGGATATGCCGCACCTGAATCTTTGCAGCGTGAAGACGCAAGAATTCTTGATGAAGAACTCGGTGTAAATACCGCAAGGACATCCCATTATCCGCAAAGCCATTACTTCCTTGATGAATGTGACAGAAGAGGCATGATGGTTCTTACGGAAATTCCAGGATGGCAATACGTAGGTAAAGATGAGGAATGGCGAAATCAGTGTCTTAAAAACGTTGAAGAGATGATTAAACAGTACCGCAACCATCCATCAATCATCACCTGGGGTGTAAGAATAAACGAAAGTCAGGATGATGATGATCTATATACCAAAACCAATAAGATTGCGCACGATCTTGATTCATCACGTCCTACTTCCGGTATCCGCTGTATCCTTCAGAGTTCACTGTTAGAAGATATCTATACCTACAATGATTTCTCATATGATGGTACAACTCCTGCAGTAAGAAAAAAGGAAACAGTAACGCCTGATATTCATAAACCACTTATTATTACAGAATCATGTGGACATATGTATCCTACTAAACCGTTTGACAGGTGGGATCGTAGACAGGAACACGCCCTAAGACATTCGACTGTCTTAAACGGCGCAATGGCCGATGGTGAACATGCCGGCTGTATCGAGTGGTGCATGTTTGACTATGGAACGCATAGAGACTTTGGTGGAGGAGACAGGATATGCTGTCATGGCGTGTTAGATAGTTTCCGTAATCCAAAACTCGCAGCTTCTGTCTATGCTTCACAAAGCGATAAACATAATGTCTTAGAAGTAGGTTCATCCATGGATATCGGTGACTATAACGGCGGAATCCTGAGCGATGTCTACTGTTTCACCAATGCCGATCGTGTCGATCTCTATAAGAATGAATACTTCGTTAAGAGTTTCTCTGAGTCAAAGTTCAAGGCCCTCAATCATGGTCCGATAAAGATTGATGATATCGTCGGTGATCTCATCAGACAAAGAGAAAACGTAAACGAAAAAGACGCATCATTACTGCACGATTTATTACTGATTATAGATAAATATACCTTTGAAAATCTTCCTCTAGAAGGACTTAAACTTAAAGATGAATTAAATAAGGACGGTATTGATGATAAGGAAATAATAAGACTTTATGGAAAGTACTGCGGATGCTGGGGTGAAGCAGCTGCGACCTGGACATTCAAAGCCTATAAGAATAACGAACTGGTAAATACGGTCGTTAAGGCTCCTGGTACCAGACTTCATTTATACGCTGAAGCATCTTCAACAGTATTACACGAAGGTGAAAGCTATGATATGGCTGCCGTAAGAATAAGAGTTCTTGATGAAAATGATAATGTCGCTGTATATGCGCCACTAGCGATAAAACTTGAATGTGATGACATCCTTGAAATTGTCGGTCCGGATTATATCAGTGCTGAAGGCGGTATGACTGGTACATACTTAAAGACTACCGGTAAAAAGGGTAAGGCAAAACTCAAAATCAGTTCCTATGGACTGGATCCGGTAGAAATTGAATTTACTGTAAACTAAAAACTGATTTCAAATCAGTTTTTATTTTTTATTTATGAACTTTATATCCTTCTCCTTTATATGTAAATATCATTTACTTAAATATCATTTATATTTCAGGAAAACTTAAGTTTCATTTAAGGAAAGATAAATATACTTAACCCGAAAGAGGAGTTTTTATGAAGAAGTTAAAGGATATCGGATCTTGGATCACAAAACATAAACTGATTACAGTAATTCTTGTGGTACTGCTTGGTGCAGGATCTTTCTTTCTCTATAATTTTCTGCAGCCCAAAAAAGATAGCACTGCAGATAATATCTATACCTATACAAGAACGGTAAGTCTTTTTAAAGGTACTCTCGATAATACGATAAGCGCTACCGGAACCATTGAATCACAGAATGTTTCAACAGTTTCTTCTTCATTGCGCTATACCGTAAAAAGTGTCAATGTCGATGTCGGAGATTATGTAAGTGAAGGAGATACGATTGTCATACTGGACAGTTCTGATATCCAGAAAGAAATAGACAAACAGCTCGAAAACAGCGATGACCAGTATCAGAAACTGCAGGATACCTATTATGACGCTGAAGATGCCAAGAATAAAGCTAAAGACACCTATAATGCGGCATATACTGCCATGAGTACTGCTGAATCGGCATACAACTCCGCCAAAAGTGCCCTTGATACGGCTGAAAGTAAACTGAGCTCCTTTAACAGTGACTACAATAACGCAAAAAGCGTTCTTGATACTGCCACCACAAATCTCAACAGCGCAATGAATGACTGCCTGTCTTTTGGCAGTGACAGCGCCTGTTCGTTTCTGCCTGAAGGAAAAGACGCTGATGAATATAACAGTCTTCTGAATACATATACTTCATCCTTAAATACCTATAATGATGCCAGCAGTTCTCTCAAGAGCGCTGAAAGTGCTCTTAATACTGCAAAATCATCTGTTGGCTATACAAGTCTGGAACAGGCATGTACAAGTGCCCAATCAGCCTATGAACAGGCCAAGAAAACCTGTGATACTGCGCTTAATACCCTCAATGACTGCAGGGCAAAAGAAGATTCTGCCTATGATGCCATGATTAAAGGTGTAAGTAATGATACCTTAAGTGATCTCTATGATCAGCTTGATGAATGTACCCTTAAAGCCAAAAGCAGCGGTACTATCACCTCTTTAAATGCCACGGTCGGATCAACCGTCAGCGATAATATCGCTACCATTCAGGACACCAATAAACTCAAGGTATCAATCAATGTCGATGAATATGATATAAACAGCGTATCTGTAGGCATGAATGCCCGTATCACTTCCGATGCGATTGATGAAGTGCTCGATGGTAGAGTTTCATCCGTATCCGCTGTAGCCAACAGTTCCAGCATGGGTTCTACCGCTTCCACATTTGCGGTTACTGTTGAAGTAACAAGCACCGACATCGGCAATCTTAAAATCGGTATGAGTGTTGAAGTTGAAATCATTCTTTCAAGTATTGATGATGTCTATACCGTACCGATTGATGCGGTAGGCACAAACGATTTTGGTGAAAGTGTTGTCTATGCGCAGGATTCTAACGGTGACTTCTATGAAATCGTCGTAAATACCGGTGAAACAAATGATTACTACATTGAAATAAGTTCTTCAGAATTAAGCGAAGGCATGAAGATCAGAGCGGCAGCTGATGAAAATGCCACCAGTGTCGAAATAGATACTTCAAATCAGGATTTCCCTTCAGGTTTTAATATCGGTGGGTCAATGCCGTGTAATGGAAGAGACTATGGTGGCGGTGGACAGATGCCTTGAGGCATGCCTGGAGGCAACTGATGGCTGAACTTATAAAACTGAATGATATCCGCAAGAGCTTCTATATCGGCAGTGAAAATGAATTTGAGGTTCTTCATGGTATCAGTATCACCATCAGTGAAGGTGAATTTGTAGCCATTGTCGGTGAATCCGGATCGGGTAAATCCACTCTTATGAATATTATCGGCGCTCTTGATAAACCTACAAGCGGTGAATATATTCTGGATAATCTCAAGATAAATGAAGCCAAGGACGATGATCTTTCTTCAATCCGTAATGAAAAGATCGGTTTTGTCTTTCAGACTTTCAATCTGATAGGCAGAATGAACGCCATAAAAAACGTGGAACTTCCGATGTCCTATAAGGGTGTTCCTGCCAAGACAAGATCGAAAAGAGCGATGGAACTTCTTGAACAGGTGGGTATGGCTGATCGAAGTACCCACCTTCCCAATGAACTTTCCGGCGGTCAGAAACAAAGGGTAGCTATCGCAAGAGCCCTTGCCAACGAACCGGCCCTTATTCTTGCGGATGAACCTACAGGAGCCCTTGATTCTGATACCAGCCGTACCGTTATGGATCTATTCCATGACCTTCATAAAAACCATCATAAAATCATTGTTCTGATTACCCACTCTACGGCTCTGGCAGAAGAATGTGAAAGAATTCTGACCCTGTCAGACGGTCAGATCATCAGTGAAAGAAGAGGAAATAACTATGAACTTCACTGATAACATCCTGATGGCTTTCAGTTCCCTTAAAGCCAATAAAATGCGATCTTTACTGACAATGCTGGGAATAATCATCGGTATTGCCTCGGTTATTGCGATTGTCACAGTCGGCGGTTCCTTAAACGGCTCCATATCTTCTTCTTTAAGTTCCTTCGGTATTACCAATATGACTGTCAGTCTTACCAGTAAAGACGACAGTTCTTCGGGAATGAGTGCCCGCATGTTTTCAAGAAACAGCTACAGCGAAAGCGATCTGATAAGTGAAGACATGATAAGTGAATATCTTGATGCCTATGGTGAATATGTGGATTATGTAACCTATAGCGAATCAGTCGGTCAGCTGACTATCAGAAACGGATCTTCTTCTGAAAATATCACTATCAGTGGGGTCAATATGGAATACGCTGATGCCAATGAACTGAATATTCTGACCGGCAGATGGTTCAACCAGAATGATTATGACAGTAAAAACAATTATCTGGTGATAGGTTCAGATCTTGTGAGTGATCTGTATGATGACAGTTATACGGACCTGATCGGCACAAAAACCAACCTCAACATCAACGGGATTACAGAAAGCTTCTATATTATCGGTGTATATGAAACAGATGATTCTTCTTCAATGATGTCTACATGTTACATACCGGTAAGCACAGCCAAACATCTGATGAGAGCCAATGACGGATACAGTACCATCACTGTCATTGCCAAAACCGACGTTGAAAGCGATGCCTTCCTAAGCGCTACAGAGACCTTCTTTCAGAGCTTCTATCTGCGCAATGACACATATACCGTTTCTGTCAGCAACCTCGCCAGTATGTTAGAGACAATGAGCAGCATCCTCAGCACCGTAACCTATGCCATCAGCGCTATCGCTGCCATATCCTTACTTGTAGGAGGCATCGGTGTTATGAACATCATGCTGGTATCAATTACCGAACGAACAAGAGAAATCGGTACCAGAAAAGCGTTAGGCGCAAAAAACAGTGCCATAAGAATGCAGTTTATCGTAGAAAGCGTGATCGTCTGTCTGATCGGTGGAGTTATCGGTATTGCCCTTGGTATAGCTTTAGGTCTGTTTGCCGCAAATCTGCTTGGTATGAATGCCAGTATCAGTATGAGTACGTGTCTTGGATCAATGCTGTTTTCCATGGCCATCGGTGTCTTCTTCGGTTATTATCCTGCCAACAAGGCCGCTTCCATGAATCCGATAGACGCCCTAAGATATGAATAAATAACATAAAAAAGACTTCAGTTAAATTGAAGTCTTTTTAATCAGATACCATACTGAGCGATATTCATCAGGTGGTCAGCTACTCTTTCAAGTTCCGTTATCATCGAAAGGAAGATAGCTCCCGTTCTAGGTGTACATATGTTTTCACTCATTCTGTGGATATGATTTTCTTCCATCAGTTTCGTATATTCATCAATACCATCTTCTATATCCTGGGCTTCTTTGATGTTGTCAACGTTGCCAAGGCGGTATATTTCAATGATAGAGGCATATAGGTCATTGATTTTTCCTTTAAGAATCTGTATTTCTTCGTTGGCTTCTTCACTGAAGGACCTGTTGTCATTTCTTAATGTATCAATATATTCTGTAAGATTGACTGCGTAATCACCTATTCTTTCAATATCGATAATGACATGGTAGGCGGCAGAAAGGAAAGCACGGTCTTCCGGACTTATCTTGGTTGAAGATAAGGCGGTAATAAACTGTGGAAGGTTGTTGTTGACATAGTCAAGCTGTTCTTCAACTTTATCAAATTCATTCTTGTCTACAAATTCTGTTGAGGCAAAACCATCTATTGCCATATTGAAGTTGTTCATGGCCTGTTCTGCCATATTGAGAATTTCGTTCTTGAGCTGTTTAACGGCAATAACCGGAGTCTTCAGCATATAGCTGTTGATATAGTACATATGCGGTTCATCACTTTCTACAGGAGTGTCGATTTCATCCGGAACAATCTTCTTGGAAAGTTCAATAAGCCATGGCGCAACCGGTATAACCAGAACTACCGAAAGGATGTTGAAAATCGTATGGAACATAGCCAGCTGTGTCTGCGGTATACCCGGGAACATTGATGCCATTAAGGTACCAAAAGATACACTGCCATGAGTTACCATAATCAGAACTTCATTGATAATCAGTGCCAGAATAACTCCCGCGATATTAAAGATCGTCTGTATCATAGAGGTTCTTCGTGCATTGACGCCACCTGTAGAACCCGCCAGGAAACCGGTAAAACAGGTACCGATATTGGCACCTAAAGTAATATAGATACCCTGATCAATAGTAATCAGTCCTGAAACGACCATTGTAATCGCAATCGATGTCATGGCTGAAGAAGACTGGATAATCGCTGTAAGTACGGCACCGGCAAGTGTTAGTATCAGGAAATTATCTATACCCGCCAGCATCATTCTGATTTCTTCAAGCTGGGCAAAGGACTTCATGGAAGATGACATCAGATTTAAACCTACAAACAGCATCCCCAGTCCCGATACAACCTTGCAGATGGTTTTCTTCTTATCATCACTTAAAGCCATTTCCACAAAGACACCGATACCGGTCATAGCACCAAATATTACATTCATGGAAACCGATGTACCTGTACCAAACATACCTAAAGATACAATCTGTCCGGTAATAGTCGTACCGATTTCTCCACCATAGATGATATTTGCCGCCTGATTAAGGGACATGATACCCGCATCGACAAAACCGATGGCCATGACCGTCGTCGCACTCGAAGACTGAATGATGGCTGTCGTAATGGCACCTGTCAGTATACCCAGTAAGGTATTGTCAGAAATTTTAGTCAGAAGTTCTTTCAGTTTATTACTGGAGATGGCTTCAAGATTGGAACTTACTCTTGTACAGGCAATCATGAAAATACCAACTCCGGCAATCAGCTGTAAGAGGGCAGAAACAATGTCAGCTCTACTCATTTTGATTTACCTCGTATTTACGATAATTTTACCGCTCTTTACACTAGTATACAATTACCTGCAATACTTTTCTGAAAGTAAACATAAAAAAGGCACCACTCACGTGATGCCTTATAATTTCGTGCATATCGTCTTTAAGCCTCAAGGCATTAAAGAATATATTCTTTCAGTTTCCCCTGTTTCCAGGTTCAGTTTTTCAGTTTTTAGCACTACCTTTCACAGCTGTGAATAAATCCACCGCTGCCGCTTTTTCCTGCATAACAGGCTTCCCTTATCCCTCTGTGTTTAACCAGATTTCCAAGTTCGCGCTTACTGGTTCTTAACACCAGCCGCCCCTTTCTTTCAGACTCCCGTTACCGGCAACCTGAACCTCAGTGAATGTTTCATTACTTCCGCATTCACAGGAACTTGCCTTGAGCCTATGCATCTTTCGACTGCAATTCCCTTGAAACAGACTCACTGCAATGACCATCTGCTTCGTATCCTTTGTCCCACACAACTCTTTCGAGTCATGCGTTACTTTATCCAGTCACCGAGGTCACCCTCTTCACTGCTAGACACCCTCTCCGACTTCGGTCTACACTTCCATCGGCCTCGCCTCTTTCCTGACTTCCTTAAAAGGCCATTCAGACTTTTCACTCAACATCCATCACTGAACATGTCGTGTGACGATTTTCCGCTTTCCGACAGTTTTCACTATCCTACTCACTCTGCTGTTTCCTCAGGTCTTCTTTCGTCCACCTTCGGCTTTCACTCTTACGAGCTTCGCATTTGACCCCAACCCTTACGGATTAAAGTCCAACCGGTTTCCGCTTAGTTTTCTCTAGGTTCCCCCGGTTGTCAGCCTTCATCTTTCGACTACAGCTTCGCGCTTTTTGTTTGCCGGCTTTCACCAGCTCACCTTTCCAGATCTCTCTGCTCGCGCTTTCCTTAACGCATCGTTTCCTTTGCGTTGTGCCCCTGGCCCCACAGAAACACAAGATCTCTGCGTTGTCATACCTAACCTTCATTTCTTCCGGCTTACTGGCACCTTATTGAACAGGCCTTTCATCCCATTCAACTCATCACTTCACCTTCAAACCCTTTCAGGTTCTTCAGCTTTCCCGGCCACTTCGATTTCTCTAATAACCGCTGATGACCAATGCTTTCGTGATACTTTCGCATCCTTACTCGCTGTGCTTTTTCCGTCGGATTTCTCCGCCGGCTTTGACAGCCCTGATTACTCGAGACTGCACCGCACTTTTTACATTTTAGAGCCTTACGACTCTATCCTGCAGCACTTTGTTTCCTTGGTGCTTGTTAATATTATCAACTTAGAAAATAAATGTCAACACTTTTTTAGAAAAATAAACAAATTTTTATTTTTTCTGTTTTTTTACTCATATACCGGCTCACCCGTCAGTCTTTTTAACAGCTCTTTTTCTTCTTCCTTAACATAATTCTTAAGATCATCATAATATCCGTCAGTATAATCACTGTCACAGTATTTTGGTGCCATTGATGTAGAGACAAGCGTATATTCGCCATCCTCATTCATCAATGCTCCCTGCCATGTATTTCTTTTTACGGTAATCTGTGGTGTTTCACCTTTTTTAAGATTATTACCCAGATACTTTATTTCGCTGTTTCCTTCTTCATCTATCAGCAGCATCTTTAAAGCTGGTCCATCATGGTAATACCATATCTCATCACTCACCAGTTTATGCATCCTCGAAAATGAGTTTGGCGTAAGCACATAATAGATAGTCCCGCATAATGGTCTATCACCATCTCTATCTTCCAGTATTCCTTCTTTAATGATTTCATCCGATACATAAGGATAACCTATAAGACCTCCTTCTTTATTTAAGGGTTCAAGTTTAAGATATTCTTTCAGTTCTTTCAGATTCATATTATTCATAATCCTATTATACGTTTGACTTATTCAATGTCGTATATTATCATACTATTGTTCACAAAGTGAACATTTATTTTTATGGACAACAATACTGAATTACTTAATGCGTGGGTAATGGTGGCAACAGGTATCAAAACCAACCGCATACTCAACGAATTGTCAACAAATGAAATGTATATCTGCAACTATCTTTATGCCAATAAAAGGGCATCTTTTTCTGAGCTCGTAGATACTCTCAATCTTCTTAAATCACAGATGACAAGAGAAATCAGCGAACTGCTGAACAAGGGTTTTATCACCAAGAAGGCAGATAATAAAGATAAAAGAAAATCCGTTATTGAACTTACAGAAGAAGGTATCAGTGCCTATCTAAGAGAACATGAACATACCATGGATATCGCAAAAACAGTTTCTGAAAAACTGGGAAATCTCAAAACGGAAAAACTTATAGAACTTTTAAAAGAAGCAGTGGGGGCATTAGATAAAAATGATTAGAATTATAGGGGATTCAGCTTCAGATATTACTCAGGCTGAGGCAAAAGAACTTGGTATTGATATTCTTCCTTTGACTACAAGATTCGGTGAAGAAGAATACCGTGACGGTGTAGACATTGATGCGGATACTTTCTATGAGAAACTGGTATCCACTGAAGAAATTCCACAGACCTCAATGATACCACCTATCGAATACGATAAGATCTATTCAAAATACGATGGAGATGATATTGTCGTAATCACGATATCCTCCAAATTAAGCGGCTGTTTCCAGTCCGCAAGACTGATGGGCAACGAACATAAGAATGTCTATGTGGTAGATTCAAGAAGCGTTACGATCACCGAAGGCAATCTTGTAAGATATGCCATCGAATTAAGAGATAAAGGTTTAAGTGCCAAAGAGATATATGAGATTCTTGAAGAAAAGAAAAAGAATCTGAGACTCTTTGCGGCATTTGATACACTCAAGTATCTAGAAAAAGGCGGAAGAATTTCTTCGGTAGCTGCAGCCTTTGGAAAACTCGCATCAATCAAACCAATCGTAAGTATTGAAGATGGCGAAATGAAGGTCGCTGCCAAGGCAAGAGGCGTCAAGGGCGCAAGAGAAACACTGGATAAACTCATCAAAGAATCAGGTGAAATCGATTATGATATGCCTTTATATTTCGGTTATACCGGTAATGATACAAGCCTTCTTGAAGCCTTCAGGGAAGAATATCCTGAATATAAGGATATTGTCGTAAGACGTGTCGGTGCTGTTGTCGGTACCCATGCCGGACCTGGATGTTACGGGTTCATGTACTTCGTTAAATAAGTTCGACATTGTCGGACTTTTTTAATTTTGCAATATTAATAGAGAAATGTGCGACAGTGTCGCACGAACTCACAGCGTTGTATAAAGGGCACCGAACGATGTCCTTTTTTACGGTTAAAAGAAAAATCCTTCAGTTTATTTAAGGAATTTATCTGTTTTTTCCGAATAATGTAGCGAAAGGAAAACAGAGATATCCACATAGAATGAAGAAAGTATTCACAACAGATAATGATTTATATTCTGAAAACAACAAACCGGAAATGTCCTTTAAAATTGACAATATGGTATATATACCATATAATAATAACGCAAGAGAATGTACGACTGCATTTGAAGTTGTATTTTATGAAAAAGAAAATGGCGATTGTCCAGTAGAAGAATTTTTAGATTCTCTTGATGATAAAATGCGAGCCAAAACAGTTGGTCTGCTGGATCTTCTTGAAGAGAAAGGCAATCAGCTCAGAGAACCATACAGTAAAGCGATTGATGATGGAATATTTGAATTGCGCTGCAAGGTTGGAAGCAACATTACAAGAATACTGTATTTCTTTTACTACAAAGGGGAAATAGTACTTACAAATGGTTTTGTAAAAAAGACCCAAAAGACACCATCAAAAGAAATCAGACTTGCAAAGAAGCGCAGAGCAGACTTTAAAGAAAGGATGGAAAGATTGTGAAAACATTAAAACAGTATAAAGAGAAACAGATGCAGAATCCATCGTTTGCAAAAGAATATGAAGCAATTCAGCCGGAGCTCAATGTTATCAGGACTATTATTGATGCAAGAACCTCGCAGAATATTACACAGAAGGAACTGTCAGAACGTACAGGAATCAATCAGGCTGACATCAGCAAGCTTGAAAACGGCACAAGAAACCCAACAATCAAATTACTTCAGAGGTTGGCTGACGGTATGGGAATGACTCTTAAAATAGAGTTTATTCCTAAACAGAATATGTAGCAGGAATACTTTATTGGTGCTGTGCCTGACACAATTCCTTTAAAGCAAATGAAAGAAACGATAGAAACTGGATTTTATAAGGGGCTTTTACAAACATTCGTAATTAAGCCCCTTTTATTATTTATTAATGATATTATTGAGAACCTTGAGCAAGGCATCTACTTCAATAGGTTTAGAGACAAAGTCATCCATTCCTGCTTCTAGACATCTCTTCTTGTCTTCGTCAAAAGCGTTTGCCGTCATCGCAATAATCGAGATCTTTGATCTTTCATCTTCAAGTTCTCTGATCTTTCTTGTAGCCTCCAAACCATCCATATTAGGCATCTGCACATCCATTAATATGACATCATAGTAATCTGGTTCATGACCCTTTAACATTTCTACACAGATCTGACCATCTTCCGCGAGTTCAATTTCCGCTCCTGTTTCCTTTAAGAGTTCCATCGCAATTTCGGCATTGAGCTCATTATCTTCCGCAAGAAGAATTCTCTTTCCGCTGATATCATATGATTCTGCTTCTTCGTTTTTCTTTTCTATTGGAGCCTCCGCAATCTTATGCGGAATAACAATCGTTACCTTAGTACCAACGTCGAGTTTACTTTCAATATCTATGGTTCCATTCATCAGTTCTACAAGCTGTTTGACAATACCCAGGCCAAGTCCTGTACCTGGAATCTTATTGTCGGTTGTAGATTTTTCTCTCGCAAACTTTTCAAAGATATGCGGTAAGAATTCTTCGGACATACCGATACCGGTATCTCTGATAACTGTGCGGATATTGATGATATCTTCTTTATCTGTTTCTTCTTCTTTTACTGTATAGTAGATACTTCCGCCATCAGGTGTATATTTGACCGCATTACTTACGATATTCAAAAGAATCTGTTCAATCTTTGTTTCATCCTGCATGATATAAGGGTGTTTTATATCAATATCCTTATATAAGGTGATGTGCTTCTTATCCATTTCATTGGACATACTGTTGAGCACAATTTCATCTATTCTGTTTTCCGATACCTTTTCATTCAATGAGACATTGCCGCTTTCAATTCTTGCGGTTTCTAAGACATTATTAATGAGGTTCAGCAGGAATTCTTCTGATTCAACAGTGTTTTTATAGTACTGTTCAAACTTTGTATCATCGAGTCTGTTCTTTTTCATGAGTTCGGTATAGCCGAAGATCGCATTCATTGGTGTTCTTATATCATGAGACATATTGAAAAGGAAGGTAGACTTTGCCTTGGAGGCGTCTTCAGCTTTATGAAGCGCTTCTTTTATTTCTTCCTGAGCCCTGAATTCTTTTTCTTTCTGGTCTTTTATGCTTTCAAAACACCATAAAACCTTGATCAGCCTGTCATCTTTCCATTCAACCGGAATAGCGATGGCACGGCACCAGCCCATGGTCTTGCCGATATATTCAACACTTATGGAATTCTTGCCTAATAGTTCTCTGGACAGATATTCCTGATCAGCCAGTTTCTGAAGATCATCAATGTATTCAGGTTCAATGAGATTTGCGCATAAGGCATCCATTGTTTCCTTTGGTGTATGACCGCTCTTGATGAATTCTCTGATGTGTTTAAGGTTTGAAATTTCCAGGGCTATATTCTGTTCAAAATCACCATAGTATACCGCATGGAACATTGTTGATACAGACTGGATGATATTGAGTTGTCTGTTCTGCATATTGGCATTTTCCAATTCTTTTCTGGCGCTTCTGATATAGGTTGATGCTGAGACCACAATCAGAGCGAGTATCAGAAGGAAAAGCACAATCACCAGCGGAAGATTGTTTCTTAAAATAGAGATAAGACTGTAAGAAGTCATGCCGGTAGAGATGTAGCGGCTGGCGATATTGGTAATCTCGGATTTATCGATAAGTGATACACCTTTTTCCATTAAGGAATATAAAGAGGTGTTGCCGCGATGTACGCCAATGCAATAGGATGCGCTTTGACCTAGGGCCTGAGAGTTGAGGTCATCATACTTGCCCTGTAAGAAGTATTTTTCCGCACGTCCGCTGTTGAACATCGTACAGTCGGCATCACCGTTCTGTACTGCCTGTAAACAGCCTTCGGCACTGGTCGCATAATAGATCGTTGAATCAGGATAGTACATCTTCGCATAGGTGATCTGGAAAGCACTGTGTTCCGATACGGCTATGATGTCGGTTTTGGAACTATTATATTCGCCCTTATAGATGATATAGATGGTTGAATCCATAATCGTTGAAGTCTGAGCTATTCCTTCGGTTTCGGAAATATAGATATTATCAATTACCGGGAAGATCGCATCTACTTCATCATTTCTTAAGGCAACGACCATATCCGAATAGTTATCGTAGGTCTTATATGTGATGTCTATATCATTTTTAAGATGCAGATTGTTTATCCACTGATTAAAGATATCAGTTATAACGTCTGTTACTTCATTATTCTCTACACCGGAGAAAGGAAGATAATCCTTGACACAGCCCACAGTCAATGTATCGTGATTAATTACCCACCTGTTTTCATCATCTGAAAGATATGATGTCAGCAGTGCCTTTTCATAGTATTTGATCTGTAATGATTCTATAAAATAAGGATCACTTTCAAAAAGAGCGCTTTGGGCCTTATTGAGTTCATCAAGAAGATCCTGTCTTTTCGTACTTACCGCAATACACGAATCACATGAACCGATTTTAAAGAGTTTGGTAAAGCCCCGGTCTTCCGAAACATTATTATCTACACTGACAATACAGTCTACTTCCTTGTTCTGGAAGGCAATATCACGGTCAGAGAAAGTCGCAAACTGTACCTCTTCACAATCTACACCGCTATTTGAAAGCCATTCTTCAAAATAGGTCGAGATAAGATTATCGCGTATCGTACCGATCTTTTTACCGGTAAGCGAGTGTATATCGTTGGCGTTTATTTCGGTTTCATCGTTTCTTTTAAAGATATAGTAGTCTTCATAAGCCATGGCTCTTGATGGAAACAGGAAAAGAGCTTCTCTTTCCGGCGTTCTTGTGACAGCTGCCATGATATCAATGGTTCCGCTTGTTAGCTGTCTGAACAGTTCTGACCAGTCACCATAGACATATTCATATTCCCATCCGGTATAGGCTGATATTGCCTGAAGATATTCATAGCTGTACCCGCTCTTTTCTTCAGTATCTGACATACCTTCCTGGAAGTTATCCAGATAATACCATCCCACTCTTACGGTCTTTGTTTCATCAGCTTTAATATCTGTACATGGCAAAAATATCCCTGTTAAAACAAGGACAGCACTTATAAGACATATAAGTTTTCTGAAATTATGATTTTTCATATAGTTATTTAACTGATATATTAATTATACTAAAGAAAAGGTTTATATATGTTTACATCCACTCATTTTATCTGGATTCTGATTTCGCTTTCAATAATTATCATCGGATCATATCTGACATTCAGGTTTAAACTTCAGGAACATACAGTCTCTCTGATTATGGCTTTTTTATGTATCATCTCTGAAGGCACAAAGATGTCGCAGTACATGATATATAAAAACGGGGGATATATCTTGGATCCTTTTGCGTTACCGTTACATCTTTGTTCAATGATGATCTTTGTGGTCGGCTATATTGCGATGACAAAGAATGAATCCCATAAACAGATGGCTATAGATTTTCTGGTTCCAATGGGCTTTATTGGGGGTGTATCAGCACAGCTTATCCCTATGGATGGCGTAAGCTTTTCAAGTGTAAAAGTATGGCAGGGCTTTCTCTTCCATGCGGTATTACTCTGGTATGTGTTTTACTTTATTATTTCCAAGCGCTTTGATTACAGTTTCAAGTCATATATTCGCAATATAAAAATATTACTGATACTCGCCTTATTATCCATATATGAAAACAGTATCCTGAATGAATATGATACAAACTTCATGTTTACCCATAAACCTCCGGTTGAAGGATTACCGATACTTAATCTTAATCACGGATGGTTTGTCTATATTATGATACTTATAGTTCTTGTGATGGCTGGACTGTTGGTTTTTTATTCATTCTTCTGGCTGAAAGAAAGAAAAGACAGACAGTAGTTTCTAATCGTTATAACAGTATCTGATGCAGATATATGCCAATACAAAACCGACAGAACACATGATAAAGAGTGCGGTATTGGAATACGCCGCAACAAAGGATGTAAGAGCCTCCAAAGACATGCATCCGATATCTGTAATCATCGCATAACAGCTTAACTGAGTAGCCCTGTCTTTAATGGTTACTCTTTTATTCTGAAGACTTGTGAGTAACGGGAAGATCAGATAATAACCTAAAGACATAAGTGCGTCTGTAACAAAGCACACAAACAGTGATCCGGTATATCCCATGACAATCGTCGATACCGCAAGTATAAGACACATTATCAGCACAAAGTTTCTGAAACCCAGCTTCTTTGTGGCGTCGGCCGAATATGCCGACAGCATCCCCACACCCGACAGAATAATCGCAATAACACCCAGTAATGACGGTTCAATATTCAGTTCCACATATCTGATCTGATCTAACATTACCGAAACATTCCAACTTAACTGAGATATCAGAGCTACACCGATAAGAAAGATGATGAACTTTGTGTCTTTCAATGTTATCTTCATCGCTTCAGACAGACGCTTATATGACATCTTTTCTTCTTTTTCTTCTTCTTTTACTTCATCTATAAAGAAAGACAGTATAAAGGCAATACCATAGGCTACAGCTGTTGCGATGGCGCAGCCGTCATAATTACTGCTCAAAAAGAAGGTAAAGATCAAAGATCCGCACAACATTCCCGCCGTACCAAAACCGCTGTAGATACCGCTTACCTTATGAGATTCTTCTTTGGAAGAAGAAAGATAAAGAATCGAGGCATCAAGTCCTGATAGACCGGCTATGGCTGCTGAAAGCAGAAATCTTTCTAAGAAAAAGAGCACAAAACTGTCAGCCTTAAGAAAGACTATTTTTGATATAAAATAAATGCCTTCTGATATGATAAAAGTCTTTTTGTATCCTATCCGATCAGCTATAAAACCAAAAGGTATTTCAAACGCCAGCGCAAAGACATAGGAAAAAAGTTCAATAAACGCAATCTCAGAAAGATCGAGTCCTCTTGCCTGACGGTACAATGTGCTGATTGCCGCATAGACGACCATTCCTTCAAAAAAGGATATGGCATACATCAGATAGACGTTCTTAGGGTTTTTATACATAACATTAGTATAAAATAATAACTGGAGAAAGAAGGAATAAATATGGATCTTAATAAAATGATAGAAAAGTATGCCTATACTCTGGCAAGAGTCGGTCTCAACGTACAGAAAGATCAGGTCGTACTTGTGGAAGCCGCTATAGAAGGCTATGAATTTACCAGTATCTTTGCGAAAGAGTGTTATAAACTTGGCGCAAAGAACGTTGTCATCAGCTATCTTGATCAGAAGAATCTGATAGTAGCGGGTGAATATCGTGATGAAGAAGAATTCAAAGAAGCTGATCCTTTGGAAAAACTTATCTATGAAAAATATCTTGAAGAAGGTGCCTGCTATGTAAGACTTGAAGGGGTTAATCCAAAGATTATGGAAAACGTCTCTGAAAAGACCTCCAACGCCATCTTCGCCCATGTCGACAACACCAGAAACGTCATGCGTAAGGCTTCTAGAACCAAAGGCTGTCAGTGGCTGATTGCGATGGTTCCTACAAAAGAATGGGCAAGCTTATTATTCAAAGACAAAGATGAAAAAGAAGCTCTTGAAGAATTATGGAAACTCTTATTCAAACTGTGCTATATCGATGAAGATAACGATATCGTCAAGACCTGGGAAGAACTTGGAGAAAGAAAACAGGAAAAGGCGAAACTTCTTGATTCACTCAATATCCGAAAACTGCACTATACCTCATCAAACGGTACAGACCTTTATCTTGAACTTAATCCATATTCCAAATATGCCCATGTGATGGGGGATAAGATTCATTTCAATCCGAATATTCCTACAGAAGAAATTGCCTGTTCACCAGAAAAATATGGAACTAACGGTGTCGTCTATGCCACCAGACCTCTGGTGTTAGGAGGCAAATCCATTGAAAACTTCGGTTTCAGATTCAAGGACGGAAAGGTAGTTGAAGTGCTTGCGGATGAGGGTAAGGAGATGCTGGAAGCTTTAATCCATACTGATGAAAACGCAGGATATCTTGGTGAAGCAGCTCTTGTTGAATATCATTCACCGATATCAATGTCAGGACTTGTCTATTACACAACCCTGATAGATGAAAATGCGAGCTGTCATCTTGCCTTAGGTAGAGCACTTGGTGATAAATCACCTGATCCCAAATATACCTTCAATGATTCACAGATTCACATCGATTTCATGGTTGGCGCACCTGATACCAGAATTGTCGCTACAACTGAAAGCGGTGAAGAAATAGTAATCTTCAATAACGGCGATTTCGCAATCTGATTTATACGGACATATTTCAAAAAACAGAAAAGGACAGGATCTGCATATTGATCCCGTCCTTTTTAGACTTGTTTAATAAATGATGTTCTAAGTCGTTTATACTGATTCTATGAATTTTTCAAACACTGAATTCCATTCCTGCGGATATTCATAGAACATAAGATGCCCACCCATCACGTGAGTCTGATAACCAGGCAACCGTGTTTCACAGAAAGGTTTGGCAACATCTGCCCAGTGTTCAGCTATAAACATCAGTGAAGGGAAGTTCTTACCAAGATCTTTGGCAACATCCAGATAATTGGAGAAGATCGCATCACAGAACAGCTGCCTGCAGATCCAGTATGGTGTTCTGGCGGAAATATCCAGCAGGTAGTCCAGTTCTTCCGCCTTCATTCCGTGCTGAATCATAATACCGGTCGCATATTCGCTGAAGAAAGCTCTGCTTCCTTCCGGTGTAGTAAGTACCTCGGTTGCCACCTGTGAAAGTTCTTCCATTGTCCCTTCTGTCCACCACTTTGGATCTGGTGATAAAGGCAGCGGTGTCATATCAATAGTGCAGACAGCCTTGAGCTTATCTGTACCATACTGTCTGACATATGACCAGGTATCAAGATTTCCGGTAGACCATCCCGTTATGACAAGATCTTTAAGATCAAGAGTATCAATAAGGGTTGCCACATCTTTACCATGACTCAGATAATCATTACCTTCAGTTGTTTTGGAAGAATAGCCCTGGCCTCTTGGATCCATGGCTATTACCCTGTATCCTTTAGTAGAAAAATACTCAATCTGATATTTGAATATCTCACCTGAAAAAGTTAGACCAGGTATGAACAGCAGCGGTTTTCCTTCGCCTTTTTCATAATAATGAATTTCAATTCCCGGACCGACAGAAACATATTTTGATTCAATATAATCTTTAGCCATAATTAACCTCCTGACTTTAAATAAAGTTTAGCACTATATTTTATAAGTTGCGGTTTTATTATCCTTTGTTTAATCCAAAATAAAACGGAAGATTGGTTCCGTTTTACTGTTTAGTGTTTTTCAGCATATATTCTTCAAAGTCTTCTTGAGATAAAGGCTTGGAGAAGTAATATCCCTGAATATAATCGCAACCCAGACTTGCGGCTCTGTCTACTTCTTCAGTAGTTTCTACACCTTCCTGCACTGTCTTTAGATTCATGATCTTCGCAAGCTGATATGCGAAGGCGAGGGCACTCTTATCAGAACCCGGATTATCGCTGGACATGATACTTTTATCAATCTTCATGACATCAAGTTCAAACTGATTCAAAGATGATAAAGATGAGTAACCGGATCCGAAGTCATCAAGTTCAATCTTGAAACCACTGTCATGAAGTTCTTTAATACTTCTTTCCAGGATATCATCACTTGATGATAATGATGATTCCGTTATTTCCAGATGTATCAGATCTCTAGGTATATTATAGGAATCTACCATATTTATAATCTTTTCGGTGAGTTTATCATCGACAAAATCTTTTCTTGAAAGATTGACAGAGATAGGTACGACTTTTCTTCCTTCTTCTATCCATTTTGAAAGATGTATACATACTTCATTAAGAATATATTCATCTACTACTCTTACAAAGCCGTTTCTTTCAAACAAAGGAATGAACAGTCCCGGACTCATAAAACCGAACTTAGGTGATATCCATCTTACCAGAGCTTCAGCACCACCCGGTTCATCTTCCCGGATATTCCATTTTGGCTGATAGAATACCTTGAACTGTTTTTCCGCAATCGCGTTTTCCATTTCATCCTGAATCTGCTGCTGCATCATCAGGGTCTTGCCCATCTTTTCATCATAGACGACAGCATCTTCATCATATGATTCTCTGATTGAATCAAGTGCCAGCATCGCTCTATCACACATCTGTTCAATCGTGATATCTCTTTCAAGATCTGTGATATAGTAGCCGCTCTTTAAACGCATACTTGGAATCGGAGAGTTTTCGATGATATCTTCGATTACCTTTATGGAATGTTCAAGGGATTTTTCATTCAACTGCGTTATCGATGCCAGAACACTTCCTTCAAGTCTTCCGGTAATAGTGTTTCCTCTTCCGCTTCCGTTGCCGCATCCCAGTTCATACTGCAGTAAGGAATCACTCTGTTCTTTACCGTACTGTTCATTTATCATTTTGAAGTTGACAATATCGGATACCGCAATCAGATAATGTTTATCAGGATTGGAATCCAGGATATTCTGCGCATAACGGTAGAAGAATTCTTTGGTGTAGGCACCTGTAAGCTGATCTTTTTCAACGACATTAAGTGTAGCCGTAGATTCTCTTAAGCTGATAAGGTTTCTTACTCTCTGCAATACTACTTTATTGTTGTATGGTTTACGGATAAAATCGGATGCCCCAAGTTCAAGACACATGATTTCGGCTTCCTCATCATCACTTGCCGTAGCGACAATAACCGGTGTATTACTGTATTCAGGATTCTTACGAAGATTTCTTAAGAGTTCATAACCATCCATTACCGACATTTCAAGGTCAGTAATGATTAAGGCTATATCTTCTATCTGTTCCTTTAAGATATCTATTGCTTCTTCGCCGTTTTCTACAGCTATGACATCATAGTCATCCTCTAAGATCGCACATAACATTTCTCTGTTAAGCTCGTTATCTTCCGCTATCAGAATCTTTCTTCCTATACCATAATAGTTCTGTAAAAGCGATTCTTCTTTGGTAATGCTTGATATACCGATATAGGTAGAGTCTTTATCACTTTCATCTCTTGTGAACTTTAAACGGTAATAATATTCCGCATCATTGATCATAATACGGAAATCATTACTGAAATAGGCGTTATTGGAAAGTCTTGACTGGATAAAGTCCAGTTCTGATAAAGGTCTTAAGGTTTTCTTGTCGTTTTCGATACTCTTGCTGTAGATATATTTATTGAAACCTGATGTCCATTTCATATTATCCAGGTTTTCTTCACCTATATATTTTCTGAACATATCAGTGACATATAAAAAGTCCACTTTGTCATTTAAAAGATTAAGCTTCGTTAACAGCTGAAGATTACTGTTTAAAGACCAGAGTGCCTCTATATTGTTGATATTAAGATTCTTGTCGGTATTTTTCATTATTATTCACTAAGCTGTTTTTTCTGATGCGTATCTGTTTATAGCGTCTACGGTTTTATTCTGGGCGGCTTCTACAATATCAAACATTTCCACGAACTGATCAAAAGTATATCCATCACGATGGTTTTCTCTTAGAGCTTCTGTAAGTTCTGATGCCTTTACAGCCAGTTCAGAGAACGCCAGGTTTAAAGCTACACCTTTAAGAGTATGGGCAGCACGGAAAGCTGTTTCAATATCTTTGTTGCCTAAAGCTTCCTTTAACTCATTAAAAGAAGTATCGTTAAGATATTTTAACGCAAACTTGTCTATCATCTTTTCGGTTGGAAGACGTTTTGTTACATCGCTGTAGTCTCCACCCAGCGCTTCATATAGTTCCTGTAATGTCATATTATGTAGTCCCCTTATTGTATTACCTTTATCTGATTATATTGTGAAATAAATCCGTATACCTTTATTTTAACTTAATATATAAAAATAATTAATAATTTAATAATGTTATAATTTTTGTAATGAAACATGCTGCTAAAACAATATTATATATCATGTTTGTTTTACTGACACTTACAGGCAGTTTCTTTTTTGCGCCTGTAAATGAAGTATACGCTGATACAAGTGAATCCGCTACAAACGCCAACGGTTTGACAATTACTGTTTCTTATCCTGATCCTTCAACTATCAAATGTAATGAAGCTGTCAACTTTACTTTAAGTGGTAGTGGTGGTTCAGGTGCTTATAAATATATGTTGCAGTGTGTATACGGATACGCAGACGGAAACAAGGAACTTATTACGGATTTAACAAGAACAAGTTACCTTACAGACACTGTATATCCGTTTACTTTTATGGCTTCTGGTACCTATGAGTTGTGGTTTTATGTCATAGATACAAACGATTTTACAAGCACCAGCAAAATAGGCGTTACTTTAACGGTAAGCGATCCAAATTGTCCGTCCATTGAAACAATTGCCGACAATGTGGTGGCACAGTGTCTTCAGAGCTGTTCAACAGATTACGAGAAAGCGTTATGGCATCATGATTGGATGGTTGATAACGCGCAGTATGACCCTATTCTTAAAAAGATTATGTTTTCTGCATATACACCAACTGTTGGTGAGTTTGTCTACTGCGGAGCCGAAGGAATTCTTGTCAGAGGTAAGGGAACCTGCGAATCATACCAGAGAGCCTACGCGATGCTGCTGAACAGAGTCAATATCGAAAATACCCGCGTAATCGGAAACGGACATACCTGGAGCTGTGTAAAAATGGATGGCGAATGGTATCAGATAGATGCTACATGGGATGATGATGGATACGATTCATACACTATTAATGGCATAACATATGACATAAAACATTTGTATTTTGGTTTAACCGATGAAATCATGAGCACAGTTCATAACCAGCACACCCAGGACGGTTCTTACCCTTGTATATCCTTAACTAACAACTATTATATTAAGACCGGGCTCATTAAAAACTGGTCAGACCCTAAAGCTCAGACCATACAGACAAATCTTGATGCTGGCAATTATTCTTTTGATATAGATATTGTCAATGAATATAGTTCAAATGTCATCTATAACCTTGTAGCTTATGACCTTAATAACCGAAACTGGGTATGTAACGAAAAAGCCATAAACCTTACTGCCACTTATACTGTCGGCGCAACCAATTTTTACGGAACACTTCACATTGAAGCTACTCCTTCAATTACCCATACAGTTTCTTTTGATCCTAATGGCGGAAGTCTTCCTGAAGGTGCCAGCAGCACTAAAACTGTAGGTGAAGGTTTAATCTATGGTACTCTTCCTGTTCCTGTAAAAAGCGGATACGTTTTTATGGGATGGGGTCTTGAAACCGGCGAAACTGTCAGTTCCAGTACGGTTGTGGCAGTAGCGGCAGATCACACACTGTATGCGCAATGGGAAGAAATATCTTTAGATATCGCCATTGATAATGTTGTAACGGGTGATATCGTCTATCTTGACGGTAAGCCCGTAACTGTAACAAAAAACGGTTATGTGACAGCCGAAAACGAAAACGTCACAAACGCCATAATCTATACCTATAACACTACCGATCTGTCAGACCTTCATAAGGTATATCCTACCGGAATGGATGTCTATCTTATAAAACTTAATGGTACAAGTTTAACCGCAACCAAGGTAAGTGAATTTACCAATCTTTTGAAATACGCCGGTGTTTCCATCAGAATTACCGGAAACAAAGGTATCAGGTTTATGACTTCCATACCTACCAGCACCAAGAACTCTCTTATAAATTCTTCATATGCCGGATATAAGGTTATGGAATATGGAACTATCATGGTCTGGGCAAGTTCCTTAACAGAAAACGAAGAACCGGTACTGATTAAGGATACCAGTGGAAATTACACCGCAAGCGTGGGCGCCAAAGGAAGGGCGTATTCAAGAACCGACAACATTAACGCCATCTATAAAGAATCCGGTGGTACAAGCACCTATACAAACACTCTTGTCGGAGATTACACTAACCCACAGTGTGCCGCTGATTTTGCGACAAGACCTTATATTGTCTTAAGACCGGTAAACGATACCAACGGTGATAATGAAATTGTTTTATACGGTGGAACCTTATACAGAAGTATTTCCTATGTTGCCTATCAGAACAAAGACGCCTTCACAAGCGGAACAAGCGCCTACGAATATATCTGGACTTTAATCAGAGCCGGATACGGCGATATCTATGACAGTGAGTACAAGGGGTAGCCGAGATGAAAAAGATACTGATTTTAGTACTTGTGATATTGCTGTGTGGATGTCAGAGTAAATCTCTTGATAATCAAAACGCTCAAGAAGTTATTAATGATATCGATACCAAATACGAATATACACTGGGTACAGTAATCATTGATGATGTTGGAGCTTTATATACTCAAATAAACCGTGATGATCTGGTAAGTATCATTGATGAAAACGATGATACATATTATCTTATTGAAGGCGATTACGCTGATCTTTATGTTGAAAAAGGGTATCTGAGAAAAGAGAGCGAGGCTCCTTTTGAAGAATATATGGGATATACGAAATCCAGCACAAAGATGTATGCGGATTTTGATTTCACTGAGGTATATCACAAATTCTCTTTAAATGATAATGTTCAGGTTATTGATAACGTCATGGGAACACTGATTGTTGAATATGACGGACAGATCGGCTATATGTCTCCTTCTTCTGTCTCTTCTTCAAAGATTTCAACCTATGTTCCTAAACCTGCCACCACAACTCCAAGTACCGATACCTATGTACCTAGCGGCGGTGGTTCTTCAGGCGGTTCCTCTTCGGGTGGCAGTTCTACGCCTGCACCGACTCCAACCCCAACTCCAACTCCAGCACCCGCTCCAAGCAGTGGTGATGGCGAAGATATTACGCTCTTTTACAGTGAAGTAAAACTTTTAAGCAGCACCGATAAAGTGCCTGCAATCGCAAGACTTGATGGAACAGATGTCTATCTTAAGTTTTTCAATAGAGGTGACATCGTAAAGATTCTTGAGGAAATCGATGAAAATACATATCTGATTCTTGTGGACGGTTTAAAGGCTACTATTGAATCAAAGTGGATAAGAACTGATGAAAATTATGTCTATGAAGCGTGGGATGCCTACACCAAGAGTTCTTCTTATGTATATAAGGATTATTTTAAAAACACTCGAATCTATACCTATGGATTAAACGATACAGTCAAGGTTATTGATGAAGTATACGACATGTACGTAGTAGAAATGGATGATGGAACTATCGGCTATATGAATATGTCATCTTTATCCAAGACCAAGATCAAAGTCTATACACCTAAACCATCAACTACCACCCCTGAAAGCACCGACACCTATGTACCTAGCAGCGGCGGTTCTTCTTCGGGCGGCAGTTCTACACCTGCGCCAGCGCCAACACCAGCTCCGGCTCCAGAACCAGAATGGACAGACCCTGTCTTATAAGGATTAATATGAAGAAAATTATAATTATCTTATTACTCCTCTTACTAACGGGCTGCGGGGAAAAAGAATATACCGGAACCATTGAATATTCTACAGGCGCAAGCGATTCTGAATTAAATATTGAAACAGAATATCCCGTTCTTATTAGAAACGTGGAAATGGTTCAGTATATTAAAGAAGATGAAGAAGTTAAACTGGTCTTTGCGAACTATCCTATAGAATCAACAGAAGAATATACCAATCCCGAATTCCCTGAAGGACTGGGTAACGAAGTCTTCTATAATGACCTGTCATTAAATACATATTCATTATCGGAAGAAACCATTAATGAAATAATCTTTAATGAGAATACCATTAAAAAACAGTTAACTGATATTCCTGAACAGGATCTCAGTGAATATAATCTTATAAAACTTGATGATTATTATGTAACGGTAGGTGATGATTATCAGCTGGGTGATATCCGTATCAGTTATTACTATATTGAAGATATAAATGTCACTATTAAAGCTAAACTTAAAGATAACATCCTGAGTGTAGTTGATTCTAAAGATGTAAATATTAATGAATAAAACACCTGAACCTTTAAGTCCAGGTGTTTTTGTTATGCGTGTTCTGAGTTTCTTGTCTCTTGAATCACTCTGTTGATTTCTTCCAGAGACATGCCATCAGGAAAATCTATTTTTGCCTGAGCTCTTATGGCAAGAAAGGCCTGCATAGCTTCTTCTCTTATGATTTTTGAAGATTCAGAATCAGACGCGTTCTTAAGAATTTCTTTTTCTTTATTCATAGCGCATACCTCCTTTTGATTATTGTATTACTTTTTTGGAACAGTAATATGTCGTATTTAGTAAATTTTATTAATAAATGTACAATATATTTATGGAAACAAATAAAGGTATTTCATCTTTTATTCTTCATATCATCGCAATGCTGTGCATGTTCTTAGATCATCTATGGGGAACGTTATTACCGGATCGATATATCCTGACATGTATCGGAAGACTCGCTTTCCCTATATTTGCCTTTCTGATCGTTGAAGGTTATTTTCATACATCAGATATAAAGAAATATCTTTTAAGACTGTTTGTTACAGCTGTAATATCAGAGATACCTTTCAATCTGATGGTATCGGGAAGTATCTTTTATCCGTATCATCAGAATGTCCTGTGGGGATTTATTCTGGCGATATTGCTGATGTGTCTGTTGGATAAGCTCAAAGAAAAACTTCATAAAAGACTTATGGATCTTTTATATGTGGTCTTCTTTTTTGGAGGTATTCTTATCGGTGCTTTCCTGCTCTATGACTACAACATCATCGCCATACCTACAGTACTTACCTTCTATTTCTTCCACGAAAGAAAATGGTGGTCTTTACTGTGCACCATAATCATGCTGTATTATCTCAATGTCTATCTTCTGGGAGGATATTATTATCCGATAAATATCTTCGGTTTCTATTTTGAACTTGATGAACAGTCTCTGGCCTTGTTATCCTTGATACCTATATATCTCTATAAGGGTGAACAGGGATATCATTCAAAGTGGTTTACATATTTCTCTTATCTTTTCTATCCTGTACATATGCTGATACTTTATCTGCTTATGCATATTTTGTGATATTGAAGATACATATCACAATTATCAGAATCATCGATACTACAAGAGTCTTTTCAATAATCTTTGAATCGACTTTTTTATTTATGTGTCTTCCGATAATTCCTCCACCTGTTCCGGACATCATCATCAGTAACAGAACAGTATAGGTAAATGGGGGAAATGATCCTGTAACGATAGTACTTATTAGACTTGTGATCTGGGAAAAGACAATTATCATTAAACTGTTAATGGCTGCTTCTTTGGTCTCCATGGAAAAGAAAAAGAAAAGAACCGCCAGATTAAAAGGTCCACCGCCTATACCCAGAAAACTGGATATGATACCCAGGATCAGACCTATAAAGATGATTATTAAAGAATTATGAATATTAAGACTTCTGATTTTATCCTTGTTTAATGTATATATGAGTGTCATAAATACCAGTACTGCCAGCACTGTAGACTGTATTACATAGATAAATGATGAAGATCCATATAATGTTTCTACGTATCTGAATAGACTCTTACCAAAAAGACCGCCTATGGCAGCACCTATACCTAAAGGAACTGAACTTTTAAGATTTATGTTTTCTTCTTTGGTGATAAAGGTTCTGATAACCGAATATAAAGCCATCGATAAAACTGTACATCCTGAAAGAAAGGAAATACTCGAGGCCGACATAAGTCCCGTCATATCAAGGATAGGTTTTATTAATACACCGCCACCTATGCCGCATAAGGCACCGATAATTGAGGCAAACAGCGCAACAGCTATAAATATAAGATTCATATCTATATCATAGTATCTCTTTGTAAAGAAGGGATAAAAGATTGAAACTTTTAAAGGTTATAATGAGTTAAAGAAGGTAAATATCTATGAAAAAGAAAGCAGTAGTAATCGGTGGAGCAGGACATATCGGGACATATCTTATACCGATGCTGGTAGAAGAAGGATTTGAAACAATCGCTATCACAAGGTCAATGTCCAAACCATATGAAGATAATCCTTTATGGGACAAGGCAAAGCGTGTGCTGATGGACAGGGAAAAAGATTCTGATTTTATTGATAAACTCTGCGAAATGAAACCGGATATTATAGTAGATCTTGTTAACTTTAATATTGAAGAGACAAAAAAGATCGTATCCAGATTCAAAGATACTGATCTGTCACATTATCTTTACTGTTCTTCCTGCTGGGCTCATGGTATGGCAGAACTATTACCGTTTAATCCAGATGATGAACACAAGGAACCTCTTGATGAATATGGAAAAGATAAATTTGCCAGTGAAATGTATCTTAAAAAAGAATATGAAGAAAACGGTTTTCCATATACGGTTATCGCTCCCGGTCAGATCTCAGGGCCCGGGTGGACAATCATCAATCCGTGGGGCAACACCTCATTCAGAGTTGTTCAGGATATTGCGGACGGAAAAGAGATCTTCCTTCCAAACTTCGGTCAGGAAATAATACATCATGTCCATGGCTATGATGTCGCCCAGATGTTTCTTAAGGCTATAACCCACAGGGATAATGCCTTAGGTAAGGTCTTTGATGCCGAAGCTGAAAGTCATATTACCTTATACGGTTACGCAAAACACCTCTATAAATTCTTCAATAAGGAACCTAAAATAGGTTTTCTTCCATGGGATAAATGGTGTGAATATGAAGGCAATAAAGATGAATGCGATCACACCTATTACCATATCGTAAGAAGCGGAACTTTCTCTATTGAAAACGCAAAAAAGCTTCTTGAATATCATCCTAAATATACCAATCTTGAAACTATAGATCTTGCGATACAGAGTTATATCAACAGAGGTCTTGTTAAGGTAAAGTAAAAGATGGGCAACCGTCTTTTATAATGTTTCCTTATTGAAGTTTATGAATTCTTTGAATTTATCCACATCGTTATTGAGAATGAGTTCTTCCGGGAAAGATATCTCTTCCAGGAATTCTCTGGCTTCTTTCTGATGTCCTACATAATTGGGATCGTGGGCATCGGAATTTACCACAATATACACACCCATATCCTTACATAGAGCACACATCTTCCTATAGTTTTCAACACAGTTTAATCTTGAGTGCTGTTTACGGAATGAAGAACTGTTTACTTCCAGAGCTACATGATACTGTTTTGCTGCGGCAACAAGTCTTTCATAATTTAGTGGTGTATGATCATCATCAGGATGAGATATAAAATACACCTTAGGATTTTTCATTGCCGATATGACATTATCCGTGTTCTTTTCTATCCCTTCATCCTTATAACATAACATATGTATGCCGGCTATCGCATAATCCAGGGTCTTCAGAACCTTTTCATCGGTATTGATAGTACCGTCATTCATGATGTTGGCTTCTATCCCATACAGCATCTCTACTCCAAAAAGAACTTCGGGCGCAGTAGCTTTGAGATTACGCATATAGATATCAGGACAGGTTGCGGGTATTCCCTGACCATGTTCCGTAATACCCAGCAGTTTTATCCCGTTTTCTTTGGCACCTAAAGCCATCTCTCTGATAGTTCCATAGGCATGACCTGAAGCTATGGTGTGGCTGTGGGCATCAACGACAAAATCTTTCATCATTTATCCTTCTTTTATGCATCAATAGTGGATACACCAATCGTAATTTCTTCCAAGACATCCAGTAAGACATTAACGGTATCAAGACTTGTAAAGATATTGACGTTATTTTCTACAGCGCATCTTCTGATCATATACCCGTCTTTTCTGGAATTTAGATTTTCATCAGTCAGGGTATTGATGATATAGGTCACATGTCCCTTACGGATAGATTCAAGAATTTCTTCAGAACCATGAGAGATCTTTTCTTTTATACGGGTTCTGATACCGTGTCCCTTTAAGACCATGGCGGTACCCTTGGTAGCTTCAATATTGAATCCCAGATTATAGAATCTTCTGATCAGCTCAACTCCTGCCTCTTTATCTTCATCAGCCAGGGTTACAAGTACTGTTCCATAGTTTACAACCTTCATATTTGAAGCCTGTAAGGATTTATATAAAGCTCTGTTTAAGCTGTTATCATAACCGATAGCTTCACCTGTTGATTTCATTTCAGGAGAAAGGTATGCATCCAGACCATGAAGTTTAGAGAAAGAGAAGGTTGGTGATTTTACATAATATCTCTTCTTTTCCTTCATGAGACCTGTTTCATATCCCTGATCTTTTAATGATCTTCCTAACATTACCTTGGTAGCAATATTGGCCATCGGTACATTGGATGATTTGGAGATAAAAGGTACAGATCTTGAAGATCTTGGGTTTACTTCAATGACATAGACAAAATCGTTTTCATCGACAATAAACTGGATATTGAATAAACCTACAATACCGATGTTAAGACCCAACTTAACCGTATAGTCCTTAATGGTTTCTTTGACTTTATCACTCAGGCTGTATGGCGGATAGACGCTCATGGAGTCGCCGGAATGTACGCCTGTCGCTTCAACCAGCTGCATGATACCTGGAATAAAGACATCTTTTCCATCACATATCGCATCTACTTCAACTTCTATACCGTGGATATACTTATCAACCAGTACCGGCTGATCAACATCAATCTTAACGGCTGATGTCAGATATTCCACCAGGCTTTCATCGTTATGTACTATCTGCATGGCTCTGCCGCCCAAGACATAACTAGGTCTTACCAGAACCGGATAACCAATCCTCTTCGCTACCTTTAAACCTGTTTCAATATCGGTAACCGCCTGTCCGATTGGCTGAGGGATTTCACATTCTTCAACGACCTTTTCAAATGAGTCTCTGTTTTCCGCTCTTTCGATAGCCTTAGTACCTGTTCCGATAATCGGTACACCGAGTTTATCAAGTCTTTCAGCCAGATTGATGGCGGTCTGTCCACCTAAAGACACAATTACACCCTCCGGCTTTTCAAGTTCGATAATGTTCATGACATCTTCGATACACAGAGGTTCAAAGTATAATTTATCGGATATATAGTAGTCGGTAGATACCGTTTCAGGGTTATTGTTGATGACGATTGCTTCATATCCCGCCTGCTGAATAGCCCATATGGCGTGTACGGTTGAATAGTCAAACTCGACACCCTGTCCGATTCTGATAGGACCGGAACCCAATACGATAATACTCTTTTTATCAGATACGATACTTTCGTTTTCTTCTTCATATGTTGAATAGAAGTAAGGTACATAGGCGTTGAATTCAGCCGCACAGGTATCTATCATCTTGAATACCGGATAGATATTATTCTTTTTACGGTAGAGATAGAAATCTGTTTCTGACATACCTGTAAGTTTAGCCAGATATTTATCGGAGAAGCCCCATACTTTCGCTTCCCTGATATTCTTTTCGCTTAAGTCCGCTTTCAGTTTTTCTTCAACCGAGATAATATGATGAATCTTGTCTAAGAAGAAAGAATCGATCTGGGTCTTGGAATAGATTTTGTTCATATCAACTTTTCTTCTGAAGAGTTCGGCAATGGCATATAATCTGTCGTCAGTTGCGGTAACGATATATTCAAGAAGTTCATCGGTAGTATATGAATCAAACTTTTCAAGATAGATATGATCTACGCCAATTTCTAAAGATCTTACAGCTTTAAGAAGGCTTTCTTCCATGGTTCTGCCTATCGCCATGACTTCGCCGGTCGCCTTCATCTGGGTGCTTAAGGTATGATCAGCCTTATTGAACTTGTCAAACGGGAATCTTGCGATCTTACATACGACATAGTCGATAGTAGGTTCAAATGAGGCAGGGGTATTGGCAATCATGATTTCATCAAGCGTCATACCGACCGCAATCTTACTGGAGACTCTCGCAATCGGATAACCGGTAGCTTTAGAGGCTAAAGCTGAAGACCTTGAAACTCTTGGGTTTACTTCTATGACATAGTAACTGAATGAGAACGGATCAAGCGCAAACTGTACATTACAGCCGCCTTCAATCTCTAAAGCTCTGATTAATGATAATGCCGCATTACGCAACATCTGATATTCTTTATTACTTAAAGTCTGACATGGGGCGACAACCATGGAGTCACCGGTATGTATACCAACCGGATCGATATTTTCCATGGAACAGACGATAACGGCTGTATCGTTCTTGTCTCTCATGACTTCCATTTCTATTTCCTTATAGCCCTTAATGGATTTTTCAACCAGCACTTCATTTACCGGCGATAACTTAAGGGCGTTTTTACCGATTGTTCTTACTTCTTCATCGTTGTTCGCAAAGCCGCCGCCGGTTCCACCCAAGGTAAATGCCGGTCTTAAGACGACAGGATAACCTATCATATTGGCATACTTTACAACCTCATCAAGGTTTCTGGCAACATATGATTCTAGACATGGCTGACCAATTCTTTCACAAAGCTCCTTGAAGTTTTCACGGTCTTCTGCCTGATTGATGGAATTAAAGTCTGTGCCTAAAATTTCGCAACGGCATTCATCAAGTACGCCTTTAGTTGCCAAAGACATTGCCAGATTAAGTCCGGTCTGTCCACCTAAAGTAGGTAATATCGCATCAGGTCTTTCCATACGGATGATTCTTGAGACATATTCGAGTGTCAAAGGTTCCATATAGACCTTATCGGCGATTGTTGTATCGGTCATAATAGTAGCCGGGTTGGAGTTGATAAGTATTACTTCATAACCTTCTTCTTTTAAGGAGAGGCAGGCCTGAGTTCCGGCGTAGTCAAATTCGGCAGCCTGACCGATGACAATAGGACCAGAACCTATCACAAGTATCTTATGTATATCTGTTCTTTTTGGCATTATGCCGCCTCCTTTCTGTTTTCTTCCATATTCGCAATAAACAGACTGAAAAGGTATTTACTGTCTTCTGGACCCGCAGCTGATTCAGGATGATACTGCGTTGAGAAGACCTTGTCCTTTTCAATCTTCAGACCTTCAATTGTGTTGTCCAAAAGGTTGATGTGGGTAACTTCAACACCACTGTTTTCTATACCTTCATTACTTACGGCATAACTGTGATTCTGCGAGGTTATTTCAACCTTTCCGGTCACAAGATTTTTTACCGGATGATTGGCGCCACGATGACCAAACTTCAGTTTATATGTCTTTAAACCATTCGCCAGCGCTATCATCTGATGACCAAGACAGATACCGAAAATCGGTTTTTTACCCTGTAAAGCCTTAACTGTTTCAATAACTTCGGTCACATTTTCAGGATCTCCTGGACCGTTTGAAAGAAAGATTCCATCAGGATCTATTTCCAGAATCTTTTCTACCGGTGTATTGAAAGGAACAATGGTTACGTTACATCCGTTTCTGTTGAGTTCGCGGATGATGTTGTATTTGATACCGCAGTCAATGGCGACAACGTTGTATTTAGGATTGGCACAGCGGGAATACCATTTCTTTTTGCAGGATACCTTTGACACCTGATTATTAGGTATTTCATAAGCTTTAATCTTTTCCAAAGCTTCTTCTGTGCTTGTTTCAGGAGCACACAGTATTCCCAGCATACTACCTTCATCTCTTAAGATTCTGGTGAGTTTTCTGGTATCGATATGGGATATGCCCGGGATATCATTTTCAATAAGAAGTTCATTAAGGGTTTTTGTATAACGGAAATTGCTTGGTTTATCGTTATATTCTCTGACGATAAATCCTTTAGGACCGATTAATCTGGATTCATAGTCTTCATCGATAATTCCGTAGTTACCAATCAAAGGATAGGTCATGATGACAAGCTGATCTGTATATGAAGGATCGCTCAGTATCTCCTGATATCCTACCATTGAAGTATTAAAGACCAGTTCCGCCACCGCTTCCTTATCGGCACCAAAACCTTTACCAGTAAATTCCACACCGTTTTCTAATACAAGCTTGCGATCCATATAAGCCCTCCTTATCAAAAAAAGAAGTGACACCCGTCACTTCTACTTAAGAATTAAAAATAAATCTTCAAAATCATAAACATTAAACACTGATCCCTTGTCTTCTATTCTGATATCGGATTTAAAGTCTAATGTCTTCTTCATATATCTTTCTGTTATTCTTTAAATATTTAAAGAATTTACTATATGAATTATATGAAAATACCATAACTTTATCAATACAAATTAAAGAGAATGTTTTGTTTTATGCTTTGCGATTATTTTCCTGAATTATAATACTTAATTCCGTTTTTGTGGAAAATATCTGATTTATCAG
>JAUNIH010000011.1 GCA_030523555.1 Erysipelotrichaceae bacterium | reverse complement strand
ACTAGGATCAATCTTATATAAAGGTATGGCAGGAGATAAGGTACATACCAGGGCTCCGTTTCTTTCTTTAAGAATACTTATCGCCTCATCACTTGGGGGTGCTCCATGTTCAATAGTATCTACCCCTGCCCGGCACGCAATTTCGACGCCTTCCGGTCCTTCGACATGCGCTGCCACTTTTAGGCCCAGTTCATGAGCCCTGTCACAGCACGCCTTAACCATTTCTTCATCCATCTTGAGATCTCCCGGATGACCCTTGACCTTACAGTCAAGCACTCCACCGGTAATCATCAGTTTTATAAGATCCGCTCCATCTTTTGCCGTCTTTTCTACAAGATCTTCAGCTTCCTCGACGGAATTGACTGCCACCGATACGGTACCTTCCATATGTCCGCCTGGCGTACATATCGCTTCATTTGATGCCAGAATTCTGGGACCAGCAGTTTTGCCTTTCTTAATTCTATCTGCCAGTTTTGTATCAAAATTACTTACACCACCAACAGCTCTTAAAGTTGTAACACCTGATAATAGTTCCATCTTCGCACTTGAGGCACCAATTCCTATACCTATTTCTCTGCATATCGGATTGGACTTCATGAACTTCACGAGTCCTCTTAAATCCCCAAGTTTCTTTTTGCCTACTTTGCCGGTAGCTGGAAGATGTACATGAAGATTGATTAAACCAGGTATGACATACTGGCCTTTCCCGTCAAGCACTTTTCCTTCATAGGATATATTCTGATCAATCTTTACAATCTTTCCATCTTCAATCAGAATGTCATATCCTTCTTTTAATTTCATCTGATATGTACCATCAAGAATATTTACATTTTTAATGAGATATTTTGACATAAACTTTCCTCACTTTAATTATCTTTTCTGTATAAAATCTACCATATATATCGGAAGATATATGATATTTTCATCCACATAAAGATTCTGATTACACAATACAAAACTTTTTTCTATCCTGTAATCTTTTATCTTCATAATATTATCGAGTGCTGAATGTTTCTGATAATCCTTTCCTGATTTAACCTCTATCGGTAAAACAGAATTATCATATTCAATAATAAAATCAAGTTCACCCTGTTTCTTGGAATTATAGTAATAAAGCGGGAATCCATGACTGTTTAAAGACTGTGCTACCGCATTTTCATAGATGGAACCGTAGTTGATACTGATATCACCATCTATCAGTGAAAGTTTGGCTGAAGCTTTAAACAGCAGATAAGTAAGAATACCCACATCTTCATGAAATACTTTTACCAGGGTAGACTTTTTGTTAATTTCTAAAGGAAGCTCAGGCGAACTCGTATTGTATACAGGAAGACTTACACCTGCACCATGAATCCATTCAAAAGCTGTCTCGAGTTTGTTGTTTTTGGATTTGGATTCTATATCCGAAAGAATAAACCTCTTGTTTTCCTTATTCAGTTCACTTGGAAGAAGTTTATAGATATTTTTGATATGAATCTTGTCTTTTTTAGGTGCGTACTGACTTATATCAAACTGAATAAACTCTTCTATTGATTTATGAACCGCTTCTACATCATTGAAATTATGTTTATCGACATATGTCGCAACAGCTTCCGGCATACCGCCAACCATCAGATATATCTTATAGAGTCTGATCAGATCATCATGAACATAATCCTTGACCGGTTCAAGATTATCAAACGAATACTTCAGGTCACTGATGGTCTTTTCACTTATATCGTTTGCCCACATAAACTCTTCAAAATCCAATGGATACATCTGATACATCAGACAGTATCCTTCTGGAAATGATCTTACAGAAGAACTTATAGACCCTAAAAGTGATCCCGAAAAGATAAACCTGATATCTGTATTAATCACTATCTCTTTACTCAAGGTAAGAATATCAAAAATCTTTTTATCATTATTATCTTTCAATGAACTGTCTTCATCATAAAATACCTGTATTTCATCAATAAAGATAGCGCTGTTTTCTTTTTCCAGTACCGGATAAAGATTAATGATTCTTTCAATAAAATCCTGAGCACTCTGTGATTTTCTTAAGACATTGTATGTACGCGCATCACCAAGAATATTCACATATACACGGTTTTCAAAATTATCATTTATCAGTTTTTTCAGAATATAGGTTTTACCTACCTGTCTTGCCCCCACAATATACAGCAGTTTATGATCGGTATTTAACCATCTTTGAAGCTCTGATGATATCTTTCTTCTTAACATAACTTAATTATAGGGATTTTTTCCATGATTTTCAATTAAAAATAGGGATTTTTTCCGATACTTTTACTATAAATAGGGATTTTTTCCGTATCTTTTAGATACATTTCAGGGATTTTTTCCGTTTTAAACTTTTCTTATGACACTATGAAGTCTCATACCTTTTCTGATCTCAAATGATTCAACCTTCAAGCCAGCTTTTTGAGCACATTCATAGACTGTACTCCTTTTAGCCATTTTATAATCGCCTTTACCGATCAGATGCGCAAAAGGCATTTCGATATTATCTACAATCCACTGTAATACCTTATTATCGGATGTCATATCCCTCAATATAAGTCTTCCGCCAGGCTTAAGACATCTTTTTACACTGTTAAAGAAATCCTGCGGATTTGGATAATGATGAAAACTCATGGAACAGATTATCGCATCAAAGCTTTCATCATCAAACGGAAAATTCTCACAGTCTCCTACCACAAATACCGCATTGGGTATATTCTTCTTTTTAGCCTGTTCGATCATCGCCGGCGTCAGATCTAGACCTGTATAGTGTTTATCAGGATATTTCTCGGATAACAGCTCTATCATCGGTGCCGGACCGCATCCCGCATCTAAAAGATCATTAAATTCTTCTTTTTCGAGTTCTTTTAAAATATCAGGATAGTCTTTCTTGCAGATCTCATAGACACCCGCATGATTACCTTCATACCTTTGCGCTGCCTTCGTAAACTCTTTAATAGATAATTCCTTGTATTCCTTATCGTTCATATCATCTCCTCTAGTTAACTATAGTTAACTTATCTTTTTTAGAAAACCGCATTCCTGCGGTTAACTAAGATTAACTGTTTATATAATACTACAGATTATACGGTAATTACACCCATTATTTCTAAAACGATGATAATCATACCCAGGATAATACGGTAGAATCCAAAGAAGGTAAAACTATGTTTCTTCACAAAGTTCATTAAAGCCTTAATAACCAGTAATGATACGACAAAGGCTACAATCATGCCTACCGCAAGTAAAATAAATTCATTTGCGGTAAATGCGAGTCCCAGTTTGATAACCTTTAATAAGCTCGCACCAAACATAACCGGAATAGCCATGATGAAGGTAAACTCCGAAGCAATACTTCTTGATACCCCAATCATTAAGGCACCGACAATTGTCGCACCAGATCTTGAAGTACCTGGGAAGACTGCTGCAATAAGCTGGAAGATACCGATAATTATAGCTTCTTTAAATCCGATATCATCTAAAGATTTGATGCGGGGCTTTTTATTCCTGTTGAGTTCTTCTACCACAATAAACAATACACCAAAGACAATTAAAGCTATGGCTACAGGTATGGCGTGATAGAACAGAGCTTCAAAAACATCATCAAACAGAATACCGACAACAGCTGCCGGGATACAGGCTACCACAACCTTTACCCATAACATGATCGTTTCCATCTTTATTACCGGTTTATTCTTATCCTTAAACTGGAAAGGGAAAATCGAATCCCAGAAAAGAATGATAACCGCAATAATCGCACCAAGCTGTATAACCACCAGGAAGAATTCCCAGAAGTCAGCTGAACAGTTCATCGTTACAAATTCATTAAGAATAATCATATGACCGGTGGAACTGACAGGCAGCCATTCTGTAATGCCTTCAACAATACCGAACAATATGGCTTTTAATATTTCCAACATATTAATCTCCTTCTTATCTCAACTCATTCAGTTTACCAGAGTATCATCCAAACTGATAATAATGAGTATATATTTTAATAAATGTTTATCTCTTTAATACTTCCTGGTCTTTAGGATAATGATTGAGTATTTCTACCCCATCCTTGGTAACATATACCAGATCTTCGATACGGATACCTATTCTTCCGGGAATATAGATACCAGGTTCAATAGAGAAACACATTCCTTCCTTTACGATAACTTCATCAGTAGAAGATACATCAAAAGGTTCATGAACACTTCTGCCAATACCGTGTCCTAAGCGATGTATAAAGTATTCTCCATATCCTGCATCTTCAATGACTTTTCTTGCCGCCATATCAATATCCCTGAATCTGATACCGGGTTTAATCATCTTTTCGGCAGTCATATTCGCCTTTAAAACGATATCATATATTTCTTTTTCCGTATTCTTGTTCACAAAGAAGGTTCTTGTCATATCGGAACAGTAATCATCCAGTACGCATCCCATGTCGACTACCACTGCTTCCCCTTCCTTTAATACTCTTTCAGATGGTTCCGCATGCGGGTCTGCAGCGTGATCATGATAGGCTACAATCGGTGAAAATGATTCTGCTTCACTTCCATATTCTTTAAACTTCGCCATGATTTCTTCAGCGAGTTTCTTTTCACTCTTACCGACTTCGATAAGTTTCGCAACTTCTTCCATAACCCTGTCATTGAGTTTACTTGAAGCTATCATCTTTTTTATCTCATCTATATCCTTGATGGCCTTTACTTCATCAATAACTGTCCCCTCAAGATAATGACATTCCTTATTCTTACTCATCAGTTCCAGGACAAACTTAGATACCATATTCTTATCCAGGGCAACATTGCCGCTGATATTCTTTGATAGTTCATCAATGGGTGAATACGCATCAGAATACCAGTATGTCTCAATCTCATTCTTCTTATACTGAAAAAGCAGATTAAGATAATATCTCAGCTTTCCATCTTCAGATACACTAAGACATAAGAATCTTTCGCCCGGCATAAATCTGTCACCTGTATAGTAGGCAATGACAGAAGGATCACTTATCAGACAGTAATCGATACCGTCTTTTTTCATCAGTTCACAGAGTTTTTCAATCTTGTTCATAATATTTCTTCTTTCTTATAAAAATGGAACTTCAGATGAGTTCCATAATTATTATTCCTTGATAATCTTCAAAAGCTCTTCAGCCGCCAGAGCTATACCTTCATCTCGATCAGGAAGTCCAAGATGCGTATATAACTGTCCGAGTTTGACACCACTTCTTTCAAGATTATCGAACAGTTCATCAATCAGAGGATCACACTTATCCTGTTCCTGCATAGGTCCGAAAGGATTGGCGAAATAGGTTGTGGTTAAACCTGTTTCATTGGTTGTACCGATAGCCATTCTCTTTCCTTCCTTATAGGAATTCTTGGCACTTATCGCATCTGTGAGTTTGACACCCTTTTCATCTGTATAGTTATTGGCATATAAGAAGATATCCACCTTGTTTTCTCTGCTGATAGCCTTATAGGTTGTGGCAGGAGAGACAACGCGGGAGTTTTTGAATTCCGGATTGAAGAATACTGATCGGTCCATATCCTTATAGGCACTTCCCTTATCAAGATCATCCAGTCTTACAAAGGCTCCTATTTCTGTACCGACAGCCACGACTTCGCCATCATCGTTTGTATACATCGTACCCATATCATCAAAGATGATTTCCTGATATTCTATCTCATCTGAAAGTTTTGACATCGCTTCAATTGATTCAGACTTTCCGCATCCTGAATCACCCATGAGACATACGCCTTTCTTTCTTCCATCCTTGAGATAGACATTCAGCATAGCCCCGTGAATCGGAACTCTGCCTTTTGATATCATCGAAAGATTATGCAGAGTCAGCATCGTCTTTTTGAAATAACCGAAATATTCAATGATAGGTCGATCTGATATATATCCGAGATAGATATCATTTTCCTTATCGTAATAGTATGTCAGTTCATCACTTCCATCATTTACACCGAATAAAACGATACATTTGGGTTTTTCATTGATATATCTGAAATCCGCAAATTCAAAGAGATTCGCAAGACCGATTGCGCTCGGCGTATATTTCTTATGGAAGATTACTAAAGTATAGCTTTCGCCTACAAAACACGGATAGGCAAAGAAATCCTTCAAATCAATATCCTTCAATAAAGGATTATCATATCTTGGTTCATATTTACCGATACGTTTATTATGTTCAAGATGAATAATCATCGGTGCTCTCATGATAACCTTCTCTACAACAGGTACAGAATTTAAAACCGAGTAGACACCTTCAAGATTAAGAGCGTTATTGCACAACAGTAAACCACCATTGGTACCGGCCTGCAGCTGACGGTAGATACTGTTCTTATGACCCTGAAGTTTTTCCTGAATAAGACGGTATAAAGAGATAATCAGCTGATTGAACCTTTCTTCCGAATTCATGAAACCTGATAGGAGCACACCCTCAGGATTATCAGAGAACGTTACTGAAAAACGATGCAGATCTCGCCAGTATCTGTATGCCGCTTCAACCAATTCGAGATACTTAGGCACGTCATCTTCCTTGATACGACTTACATCTTCTAAAGGAAATACTGATAATAACTTGGCTGTCTTGATCAGATAATTTATGGATTCTTCAAAAGTATCTTTCTTTAAAGCCCAGACAAAAAGGTCATGGTGTTTCTTTCTCAGATCAAAAAGAAATGAACTCATAAACTGAAAAAACTCTTCTGATGAAAGAAGTTCTTCATAGTTATTAAAATATTTGGAAGTGTAATCAATAAGTGCCAGTCTGTCTTTTATATATAACGAACTCATAAACTGTCCTTTCCCATTAACTAGTATAAGACATTATTACAGTCTTTCAATAATCGCATCTGTATATTCTCTGGTAGTAGCTGTTCCACCAAGATCTTTAGTACGTATATCCGTATTACTTAATACATCATCTACAGCTTCTCTTATTTTCTTGGATTCTTCATTAAATCCCAGGTGTTCCAGCATCATACACGCGCTGAACAGTAATGCCGTAGGATTGGCAATACCCTGCCCCGCAATATCAGGAGCTGATCCATGAACAGCTTCAAATATCGCATATCCATCATTTTTATTGCAGCTTGGAAGTAATCCAAGCCCACCGATTAAACCACTGCATAAATCGGAAACGATATCTCCGTAAAGATTAGGCATGACCATGATATCAAACTGTTCCGGATTCATGACAAGTTTCATACAAGTCGCATCAACTATCAGCGAATCAGCTTCAATATCCTTATATTCTTCCTTGATCTCATTGAATATTTTTAAGAAGAGACCATCGGACTGTTTAAGAATATTGGCCTTATGAACACAGGTTACTTTATGTCTTCCATTATCTTTGGCATATTCAAAAGCGGAACGGATAATTCTTTCTGAAGCTTTTCTGGTGATCTTTTTGATCGCATGAATTTCTTCATCTTCTGCGATAACTTTTTCTTCACCGATATAGAGATCTTCGGTATTTTCTCTGAAAACCACAAGATCAACGTTGTCGTATCGGCACTTGACACCCTTATTGGTCTTGGCAGGACGGATATTGGCGTACAGATCAAAGGCCAGTCTTAAACCGACATTGACACTTCGAAAGCCTTTACCCACAGGTGTAGTGACGGGAGCCTTCAAGGCAACCCTGTTTCGTCTTACAGAATCATGCGCATCCTGTGGTATCAGTTCACCGCACTTTTCATAGGCGATCTGTCCGATATCATATTCTTCAAATTCAATAGGAAGCTTTAGATAATCAATAATTCTTACAACTTCATCAGTAATTTCCGGTCCAATACCATCACCCTTAAACAGTGTAACTTTCATAATTATCTTTCCTCCATTGGTATAAATTCTTTGACTTCACCCACATACTTACCAGCCGGACGTACAATCCTGTCACAGTAAAGTTTGTTTTCGATATTGTGGGCAATCCATCCAACCGTTCGTGCACACACAAACATCGGCGTAAAAAGATCTTCCGGAATTCCTAACATGTCATAGATCAGACCGGAATAGAAATCGACATTGGCACATACTCTCTTTCCCTTCTTTTTATAAACCATATCGACCGCAATCTTTTCAAAACGCTGATAGAAATCAAACTTCTTATCAAGGCCTTTTTCTTTGGCCATTTCATAGGCTTTCTTCTTGATGATTTCGCATCTAGGATCAGATAAAGTATAAACCGCATGGCCTATACCATAGACAAGTCCTGATTTATCAAAGAAGTCTTTATTAAGAAGACGCTCTACAATACCTGTAATCTCATCATCTGTAACATATAGTCCTGTTTCTTCAATAACGGCATTCATCATCCTCATCGCCGTAATATTGGCACCACCGTGTTTTGGCCCTTTTAAAGAACCAACCGAAGCTGCCAGACATGAGTATAAATCCGTACCCGTTGAAGATACGACAATATTGGAGAAAGTCGAGTTATTACCTGCACCATGATCTATATGTAACACCAGCATCAGGTCCAGCAGTTCTGCCTCTTCCTTGGTGTACTTCTGATCAGGCCTTAATAACTGTAATATATTTTCCGCAATGGATTTTTCTTCATCAACGTGATGTATGACTAAAGATCCTCCATCAAGGAGATGATGTTTGGACTGATAGGCATAACAGATAATTGCCGGCATTTTGGCAATTACTTCTATACCCTGTCTTAAGGTATTCTCAGCACCGCAGTCATCAGGATTTTCATCCAGTTCATATAACATCAGCAGCGATCTCTGTATCTTATTCATGACATTCATACTCGGATTGGAAAGAATGTTCATGGAAAGATATTCCGCAGGAAGATTGTAGTGTGATTTCAGTTCTTTTGTGAACATTTCAAGTTCATCCTTATCAGGAAGATGTCCGAAAAGAATCAGAAAAGCTATCTCTTCAAAACCGGATACTCTGTCGTTTTCATGAATATGTTTAACAATTTCACTTAAGGCATAGCCGCGGTAATAGAGTTCTCCATAATCATCAACCTTCTGATTATCGACCATCTTATACCCTACAACATCCGCAATTCTTGTAAGTCCGATCAGTACACCTGTACCATCCTCATTACGAAGACCTTTTTTGACGCCCCATTTACGGTATTCTTCATTTTCAATAACGTTTTCTTCTACCGCATTTTTAAACAGTTCATTTATCTTGTCGTTCATTAAAGGCCTCCTTTCCTGGAGTTATAGTTGATCAGACAGCCAGATAATATTATTTCTTTTTCTCTGTCTGTAAGAGGATCCATCTTCAGTCTGAATGGACTTAAAGTATGTTCATTATAATTAACCACATAGGCATCAAATTCATTTCTGCCTTCTTTTATTGCCGTGGCTATATCTGGAACAAATAAATAATCATTCTTATGGAAACACAGTTCATCCTTATAGATAAACGGCAGCATACCCCAGTTGATCAGATTTGATCTGTATCGTTTTGTAGCGTATTCACTTGCGATATTTGCCCATCCGCCTAAGACCTTCTGACACGATGCTGCCTGTTCTCGAGCTGATCCATCACCTGGCTTAACCGCATAGATCAAAGAACCAAATCCGGTATTTTCAGGACTCGCATTTTCAAATCCGTTATCCTTTACTGTATGCATGACATCATGAATATTTTCGCCATATTCACAAGGATGATCGCCTCTTACTCTCGCTCTTTCAACTTCTCTTATTTCCTTGGCAAGACCTACATATTCAGGATCTTTTCTTGAAAGCGTAAACTCTGATAAGCCTTCAGGATTTGATCTGTAGGATGAGGTTTCACCTGATGGGATAAGCTCATCGGTAGTCGTTACCGGATCATGAATCTCGGATACAACCTTCAGTATGAGATTTGAAGGTAATGGAGACATCTTGGGCCAGTCTTTGATATTAGGTCCTAAAACGATATCCGCATTTTCATCAGCCTTACCCTTAGAATCAAAGACTCTTCTTTCATAGATCTTTGAATCAAAGAAATAAGTATATTTATTAAGTTCTACATCCAGATATTCCGCACTTGTAAGATATCCATGATTTGCGCTTGTTGCCGCTATACTTCTGGCATCCATTAAAGCTACAGATGAGATCTGTCCGTTCTGTACTTTTGAACCTTCTCTGTTAGGGAAGTTACGTGTTGAATGTCTTATTGATAAGGCATTATTACTAGGTGTATCACCAGCTCCAAAACATGGACCGCAGAAGGCCGTCTTGATTACCGCACCAGCTTCAATAAGTTTTTCGGCTGCACCGTTTCTTATGATCTCTTTATAGATTGGCATACTTGCCGGATAAACATTTAAAGTAAATCCATCATTTCCAGTTTCTGAATTACTCAGGATATCAGATGCCGTACAGATGTTTTCAAAACCGCCACCGGCACAACCGGCAATAACCGCCTGATCTACCAGCAGTTTTCCATTATGTATTTTATTTCTGAGATTGAATTCAATCTTATCCCCGAATGATATCTTCGCCTTTTCTTCAACATCATAAAGAATATCTTCAAGATTTTCATTCAGTTCATCAATGGTATAGACATTACTTGGATGAAAAGGCAGGGCAATACTAGGTTTTATTTCACTTAAATCAAGTTCAATCATACCATCATATAAGGCTACATCTTTAGGATTTAATTCCTTATAATCATCTTCTCTTCCATGAATCCTGAAGAAGTTTTCGGTTTCTTCATCGGTTTTCCAGATTGATGAAAGACAGGTTGTTTCCGTCGTCATGACATCAATACCGATACGGAAATCAGTACTTAAGTTGGCTATACCAGGTCCCACAAATTCCATGACCTTATTCTTCACAAAACCGTTTTTGAATACTTCTTTGATGATATTTAAGGCTACATCCTGAGGACCAACCCCAAAACGAGGTTTCCCTGTCATATAGATACCGATAACTTCCGGATAATCAATATCGTAGGTCTGATTCAGAAGCTGTTTAACAAGTTCCGGTCCGCCTTCGCCAATCGCCATCGTACCTAAGGCACCATATCTTGTATGGGAGTCTGAACCCAGAATCATCGCACCGCATTTGGCCATCATTTCTCTTTCGTACTGATGAATGACTGCCTGATGAGGTGGAACATATATTCCTCCGTATTTTTTCGCAGCGGACAGACCAAACACATGATCATCTTCGTTTATCGTTCCACCAACGGCACATAAAGAGTTATGACAGTTGGTCAATACATAAGGCATTGGAAAAGAAGTAAGACCGCTCGCTCTTGCGGTCTGGATTATACCGACATAGGTGATATCGTGAGATGTCAGAGAATCAAAACGGATGTTGAGTTTTTCATCATTTTCTGATTTATTGTGAGCACTTAAAATCTGATACGCCATTGTGCCCTTATAATCATCAGCCTTCTTATACTGATAATCTTTTTCACTGATCAGCTCTTTACCGTTAATCAAATATGTCTTTTCACTTCTTAATTTCATAATGCCACCGCTTAATATTTATTATTATAAAATAATATATATGATATTCTCGAGAAAAGAAACGATAGAAAAAGAAAAAAGCACCGGAAAAAGTGAAACAGAACTGATAGATATTGTCGGAAAAATGTGTGCTCAAAAAATAAGAGAACTGATTCCTACTGATAAAAAGATCATCATCTTTTCCTACAAAGGCAATAACGGACAGGATGGTCTATCCATTGCCTCCAATATCCAGGATGAATACGATACGACAGTCGTTTTTCTTCATGACTCTATCAATTATGAAAGATATCATCTTCACTGCAGTATCATTAAAGACAATAACTATAATCTTAATGATTATGATGTCATCATCGACTGTATCTTCGGTTTCTCTTTTCATCTTCCATTAAGGGATGAATTCAAAGAACTCTTTAACAGAATAAACAGTTCCAATAAAACGGTTATATCTATCGATATCAATTCCGGAGCTGAATGTGACAGCGGTAAATACGAAGATGTCATATACAGCGACTATACCTTTGTACTGGGAGTAAGAAAAACAGTTCATGAGCTTAGCCCTGAACTGTCTGATGAACAGATACTGATTGATATCTTTTCATAAATAAAAAAATGGTGCACCAGACAAGACTTGAACTTGCATGAGAGTGCTCACACGCCCCTCAAACGTGCGCGTCTACCGATTCCGCCACTGGTGCACATACATATGTACTAATATATTCTACTACACATTTCCCTGATTATATACTGAAGAAATAAATTCTTTGGTTCTTTCTTCCTTTGGATTGCCAAAAAATTCCTTGGAACTGTTCTCTTCAACGATAATTCCGTTCTCAATAAGTATGACTTTATTTGATACATTCTTCGCAAAATTCATCTCATGAGTTACCACAATCATTGTCATTCCTTCATTCGCCAGTTTCTTCATAACCATCAGCACTTCATTGATCAGTTCCGGGTCAAGTGCTGAAGTTGGTTCATCAAAATAGATGATTTCCGGATCAGTCGCAAGTGCCCTCGCTATGGCAACACGCTGCTGCTGACCACCGGACAGCTGTGAAGGATAATAATCTTTACGGTCTATCATTCCCACCTTTTCAAGACACTCTAAAGCTTTATTTTCAGCTGCTTTTTTATCCATCTTTCTGGCAATAATAAGACCCTCCATAACATTTTCAATAGCCGTCTTATTCAAGAAAAGATTGAAATTCTGGAAGACAAAAGCTGTCTTTTTTCTGATATCCGCAATATCCTTATTTGAGATATTCTTCAGATCATATTCCTTACCATCAAATTCCAGGATACCCCCATCAGCCTTCTCTAAGAAATTGATACATCTTAACAGTGTCGTCTTACCTGAACCTGAAGATCCCAGTACCGCTATCACATCACCCTTTTCAACTTCAAAAGAGATATCCTTCAGTACCTCATTATTTTCAAAACTCTTGGAAATGTTTAAAACCTTAATCATTTGACACCTCCATAGCTGTTAAGTTTCTTTTCAATAATTCCCTGCAGCCACGTAAGCACCGTACAGAAAATGAGATATATCAGTGCTGCTTCGCAATACAAAGCCATAGGCTCATATACTCTTCCGTTTATAATCTGCGCAGCACGGAAAAGATCAGTAACGGTAATTGTTGCCGCTAATGATGTACCCTTTAATAAAGATATGAATGAGTTTGATAAGGATGGAAAAGCCGTACGCATAGCCTGCGGTAAGACGATTCGCATCATTATCTGATAATAGTTCATCCCTACACAATACCCGGCTTCAAGCTGTCCTTTAGGTACAGATTCTAAAGCCGCTCTTACCGATTCTGCCATATAAGCGCCCTCATTTATACCGAATACCAGTACCGCACAGGGAAAGGCATCCATCTTGATACCGATACTTGGTAGACCAAAGAAAAAGATATAAAGCTGTACCAGTAAAGGTGTACCTCTGATAATCCAGATATAGAATCTGATAAAACTCTTTAAAGGCTTAATATCGGCATACTGAATAACTGCAGCTACAACCGATATCACAAAAGCCAGCGCAAAAGAAAGCACTGTCAAAGGAACAGTAACCTGTATACCTGGTATCAGAATTTTCATGAAGGAATCGACAAGTATTCCCCATATTCTTGAATTAAAGAATTCCATAGATAAAAAGATAAGGACCTCAGTCCTTATCTATTATAATTCATAACTTAATTATTGGTGATATCCAGTCCGAAGTATTTGATGGATAAGGCACTGAGTTCACCACTGTCTCTTAATTCATTTAACGCTTCATTTACGGCATCCACAAACGATTCTGTGCTCGCATCTTTTCTGGTGATACCGCAAATCGCATTACCTTCCGTCTGATCAACAATCTTGATTGGCGCATCAGGTACTTCCTTGAGATATGCACCTACTGTTTCGGCAGAGTTGATCGTCGCATCCGCATCTCCTCTTCCCATAATCATAATCGTATCGGCAAAGGTATCTCCAGTCACAACTGTTGCCCCATAATCAGTAGCGATTGTTTCATATATGGAACCGATTGAGTTAGTCGTTGTCTTACCCTTAAGATCATCAAATGAAGTAATATCCGTATTATCAGTCATTACGACAAGTACAGATGTCGTAAAGACATAACCATCTGTAAAGTTATAGCTTTCAGCTCTTTCATCAGAATAGTCTACACCGTTAAAGACCATATCATATCTTCCACTCTTGGCTCCTGCAAGTAAGGAATCCCACTGTGCTTCTTCACATCTTGCCTCAACACCAAGTTTTTCCGCAACAAGTTTAGAGAGTTCTACATCAAAACCGACCAGTTCATCAGTTGTCTCATCATGATATGTCCAAGGCATCCATTCACCTTCTGAAGCTACAACCATATAGCCTCTGTTCTGAATTTCAGTAAGTAAATCAGTATTGGAATTTGAACATCCGCATAACATCGTCAGCATAAGAATACTTAATAATGTAATAATTTTTTTCATATCTATTTTCCTCTATATGCAACATATGATAATATCCTCTATCAAATGTGTCAATCAGTTTGCCCTGCGTATGATTTTTGCAACGCAAATGCAACGCAGATTTTTGCGTTGCATAATTAAGTTAAAAAACTTATAATATAGACATATGAAAGAAAACAGACATTTGGAATTCAAAGAAGATATCTCCAGAAAATTTTTAAAAACCGTCAGCGCCTTTTCCTATTTTGAAGGTGGAAAAATCATATTCGGTATAAACGATAAAGGTGAAATCTGCGGTCTGCATGATATTGATAAGTCACAGCTCGCAATTGAAAATATGATTAATGATTCCATTTCACCTAAACCGGATTTCAGTTTCTCTCAGGAAAACGGCACAATTGTACTTACGGTCAAAGAAGGAAGATTCAAACCATATTTCTATAATGGGAAAGCATACAGAAGAAGTGATACTGCATCTATTGAAGTTGATCACATTGAACTTACGAGACTTATTCTTGAAGGCAGTAACCTTAATTTTGAAGAACTTCCTTACAGTAATCAGAATCTGACTTTTAAATATATGGAAGACACATTCAGAAAACATCTGTTCGTTTCTTCAATCAATAATGATATCCTTAAAACACTTGGTTTTTTTGATGATAATCTAAGCTACAATAACGCAGCAGCATTGTTTGCGGATAATAATTCATTCTATGGGATTGATATGGCAAGATTCGGTGAATCCATCAATATTATTCTCGATAGAGAAACTGTCTCTGGTGTAAGTATTCTTGAACAGTATGACAGGTCCGTATCTCTTTTTGAAAAATACTACTGTTATGAAAAAATAGAAGGTTTTACCCGTAATACTGTAGAACTGATTCCTTTAGAAGCATATAGAGAAGCTTTGGCCAATGCCCTGGTTCATCGTACCTGGGATCTTAACACCCACATCAGAATTGCGATGTATGAAGACAGAATAGAAATCACATCTCCCGGATCCTTACCTAATGGCGTAAAAACTGAAGATTATCTTAATGGCAATGTTTCCGTACTAAGAAATCCGATTATCGGTAATATCTTTTTCCGTCTCAAATATATCGAACAGTTCGGTACCGGTGTTCAAAGAATCAGAAATGCCTATTCATCCTCTACAAAAAAACCGGAATTCTATGTCAGTGAAAACTTAATAAAGGTTGTTCTGCCGGTATTATCCGATAATTATCTGAGCACAGATGATGAACAGAAAATCATCGATCTTCTTAAAAGCGGAAGACCCTTCTCCAGCAGAGAAATAGCTGAATCTCTTTCTTTCAGTAAAGATAAAGCCATACGTTTATTAAATTCTTTAATTGATAAAAAATATATCAAAACAAGCGGAAACAACCGCTCTACCAGATATTATTTATTATGATACTACGACAGTATTGTTATTGATTTAAAAGAAAATGTCTGATTTTTCAGACATTTATTATTTATCAAGCAATTCTCTCATTTTATTGAGTATGCCATGATTTGTAACGGTATCAGTTATCTCTTTGGCGTATTTCTTTGCCTCATCAGATCCGTTTTCCGGTACATAGGCATTTTCAAACATACTCAGCATCGAGATATCATTTTCTTCATCTCCAAAGACGGCCACTTCATCTTCTTTTATTCCCAGCAGAGCCGCCAGTTTTCTGACTGAATTGCCCTTGGTCGCATCTAAAGAAGTTATTTCACACCAGTCAGGTCGAAATGGCGTATTACATATAACATCACTGTGTTTTCTGCAGAATTCTTTAATCAGAAGATGTTCCTTTTCTTTATTTATAAAACGCCCGTTGACCTTGATGATATCAGCATTCAGAATATCTTTTACATCAGCGTCAAATACCGCGCTTCCCAGAAAATACTTTATGAATTCTTCTCTTGGTTTGTCTTTTTTATCACCACTTTCAAGATATCTCAGATATTCATCTTTACTCTGCATAATATAGAAATTATCTGGACCGCAGAATTCCAGATAGGCATCATAGTATTCTTCCGCAAGACTTCTTAAAATATCCTTGGGAACCATATTCCTGTATATGATATTAAAAGATGAATCTCTGATGACAGCCCCATTCATCGCAATATAGAGAATATCATAATCCATAAACCCGATACCTTCAGCCTGATTGTAGAATAAAGGTCTTCCGGTCGTCACCGCAAAATAACGTTTATGATCTAATATCATCTGTATTGTTTCCTTACAGTAATCATCAGGACCCACACCATAAAGGATAGTTCCATCAAGATCTGAGGCAAAGAGTTTAATCATTATTTTCTCCTGTATAAATCTTCATATCAGCTTTTTCTTCAATATGGTAATATTCAAAGAAATCCTCTTCCTTTTTAATCCAGATATTTCTGAAGTTATCAAAGCTGATTCCTTCTCTTTTTCTTAGTCTTTCTTCCTGTGTTTTTTTATCACAGGTCACAAAGATAAGATAGTTATCATCTTTGAAATATCCTGAATATGAACCTTCAATGATTAAAGGTTTTAAAGGATCTATCTCATCAAGTTCAAAACTGCAGTCTTCATGGGCATTATATCCCATAGGAGTAAAGGTCTTATTATCTTCATACGGTTTTATTACTTCTTCCCTGAGACGTTTAAAATCCATGTGACCTGCCAGTTTATCTTTCCAGTCTTTATCTCTTAAGATGAACGGCAGATAAAAATCATCAGTATGGATGAGACTGGTATCAAATTCTTCTTTAAGTTTTCTGCCTAAAGATGATTTCCCTGATCCGCATCTTCCATCTATAAGGATAATTCTGTGTCCCTTAATGATATCTTTTAATGTTTCATATATATTCATCATCTTAATCTGAGTTTACCGCTAATCCAGTTGAAGATATCCTCATAGACATCTTCCTTATCTGTTTCATTGAGTATTTCATGACGGTCATTTTCAAAGAGTTTCATTTCTGCATCAATCATACCCGCTTCAATAAATGAATCGTAAGCTTCCTTAACGCCCTTACCGTTATTTCCCACAGGATCCTTATCACCTGAAACAAAATAGACCGGAAGACGTTTTTCCATCTTCTTCAGCAATTCTTTATCATATAGTCTTGAGATACCTTTAAACATATTACAGAAGGCATTGAGCGTAAAGACGAAGGTACATCTTGGTTCACTAAGATACCAGTCACATACTGCCTCATCTTTGGTAAGCCAGTCAACGCTTGTACGGTTTGGTTTGAACTGGGCGTTGTATGAACCCATGACGATATTGTTTACCATATCACTGCGGTATTCCCAGCCCTTGAATAAAGCCATTACCTTACAGATATTCATGCCCATGGTCGCAGCTATCTTTCCCGGACTTCCTGTACCCATGATGATACAGCCGTTAAGCTCATCTGAATAATCAATCAGATACTGTCTTGTATAGAAAGACCCCATGGAATGTCCCATCAGAAAATAAGGAATATCAGGATACATTTCCTTGGTAATTAATGTGAGGCTGTGCATATCTTCAATGAGGCATCGATTGCCGTCATCTTTGGCAAAATATCCCCATTTACTCTCATCAATAACTGAACCGCCATGTCCCAGATGATCATGCCCTGTAACAAGAAATCCTCTGTCACACAGAAATTTCGCAAAGCCTTCATAACGGTCAATAAACTCCACCATACCATGAGCTATCTGCAGAATACACCTTGTTTCTTCAGGTATATATCTTACCGCTCTGATATTGGTGATACCATCATGTGATTCAAATACAAATTCTTCTTTTTTCATAAACATAAACCTTTTTAAAAAGGGATCATACTGATCCCTCATATCTTATTTTAAAGTTTCACTCCAGTATTCCTGGTGATAGATATCAGTAAACTTGTACATAATAACGGAATTGCCATCAAGGATGACATCGGAAATTTCCATATTATCCGTAACGATCATCTGTTCACCAAGATAGTAGGTATTGGAGAAATTACCGTTATAGTCATAGTAATCACACACAAAGTCTAAGACATCACCCACTACAAGCTGATCAAGCTTGGCACTTGTTTCGGTTTCACCGTTTTCATAGTCTTTAATATATCCGGCAATATAACCGTATGAATTTTCATTATCGAATGTCAGTATCAGTTTTACTCTTTCACCATTGAGATATGCAGGTACATAACCGCTGATACTGTATTCATTGCCATAGTCAACTGTAGATGTATGATAGTAGGCAACAACCTGACCGTTTATCGCAATCCAGGTCTTTTCTGAAGGTGCCAACAGATTACCATAATCATCAAAATCAAAGACATTATCCAAACCCAGATCAATATAACCTTCACCATCATCATAGAAGATATTTTCTTCAAGATCAGTAACTAAAGCCCACTGTTCCTCACTCAAGGAGATAGCCTTTGTACCGTTCACATCAACCCAGCACAGTTTACTTGAATCAAACTGATTTTCTGTAATGTAGTCGGCAGTCTGTTCTGGAGTCATTGATCTTCCTGAGAACATGGCATTGAGACCATAATAGAAAAGTTCTTCCAGAATCTGTGATGTCGCATCAGAACTTGTCGTAACAGATCCACCATAATCACCGAACAATGATGCGTAAGGGTTTCCGCTGTTTCCGTTACCGTAGGCAACGCTCTGTCCAGCCAGCTGTAATGAAGCGTATTCCTTCATACATGAGTTGTAGTCTTCATCAATTCCAATCTGTGAATTGATCGTCGTAGCTGAACTCAGATATTTTGAATAACGGTTAGGGAAATAGATAGATACACCATAGGCATTGGATACCTGTCTTGAGGTTTTGTTGTATTTGATGGCAGACTGTAAGGCATCAGCCAGAGCGTTGGACTCAGTCGTGTTCATCTTCTTTAACATATCGATAAAGTCACACTGGTCTATCTGATTGGAATTGAATTCACGGGAATTCTGTCTGGCACTTGCGAGTTCCTGATACTGATTGTTCTGAATCATGGAAATTGTCGCATTGGACCATTCCTTCAGTTTGGCTGGAACAGCTGCAGAGAATTCCGCCAGATCAATTACTGATAAGGTAGCAGCCTGACCGCTTGTCTTGTATGAACATTCGCTGATAAAGGTATCTACGATATTCTTACCAAGTTCTACTGTAGACATTGATGGATTTGAAACATAGGCATTGAGCCAGTCAGTATAATACCAGCCGATACCCGGTTCGGTTTCTTCCGATGCGAAAAGATAATCCGCATGATCTGCCAGCATCAGTGCATTTTCGGTTGTTGCCATAAGACAGGCATCAAAACCGATAAAGTCAAACTTCACACCCGCATCATTCAGTGCCTTATCAATCATCGTCAGTGTCATTGAACCCTTGTTCTTATAGTTCTGATCATATCCGTAACCGCTGATAGAACCTCCACCATGGTCCCACATGATAAGATCCATTCGGTTGGCAGGATAGTTTTTACTGCAGTACTGAATAAATTCCGTTAAAGTCGCAGAATCAACCATGGATTTAGAACCCATATCGTCTTCAAGACGGTAAAGGTTTCCATCTTTAATGGTATATATCTGATTGACAGTTGTTGAAATACCGTTGATCTTCCATTTTGAACAGCCACCGGTATAGATAATGATATTGACCTGATCACTTGATGAAGCCTTGGCAATTTCAGTCAGATCGCTTGTAGCCATACCGCTTCCTGATTCAAGGTCCGTACCACACATATAGATCATGATGGTAGTTGTATCTTTACCGTTACCTAAAACAGTAGTGTATTTGTCTCTTGCGCCACTGACACTTGTCGTATTGATTGAAGAACTTGAAGTGTTAACAGAAGGCTGAGCCTGGGCTACCGGTACATTTATCGTATGAGATGTCTGCGAAGAAGATGATGGCGTCGTAGTCTGTGACGATGATGGAGTGGTAGTTGCTGTATCATTACCGCCGAAAAGGCCTGAAGCCGCACCTCCGCCACCAAACAGCAGCATCAGTATCAGAGCTATAGGCAGACTTCTTGAACCGGTAGACCTTGTTACACCGCTTCCTGAAGAAGAAGTTCCCGACTGTCTTCCCTTACCTACTGATCCGGTATTTAAACCTTCCCCTCTTTTATGAACGCTGGCAGTACCAGTTACATGTTTTTCTCTTCCCTTAGGTCTGTTACTCATATTCACCATCCTTTACATTTAAATAAATGTTATAGTCTACAGATATAATTATCGCATATTATGACTTTTATGTTATGTTTTAAACTTTTTTAATCTCGGCGTATTCTTTCCTGATCCACTTTATTACTTCATCAATTCCTTCACCTGTTTTGGCACTTACTTTAATGATTTCACATTCAGGATTCAGATGTTTAATTCTTTCTATCGCTTTATCCATATCAAAATCAAAGTATTCAATGGTATCAATCTTACTTATCAGTACAAGATCACTTACCTTGAACATCAGAGGATATTTAAGCGGTTTATCATCGCCTTCCGGTATCGACAGCAGCATCACCCTTTTATGTGCTCCCGTATCAAACTCTGCCGGACATACAAGATTACCGATATTTTCAAGTATCAGTAAATCATATCCCGATACATCATATTCCCTGATAGCTCTACTCACCATATCGGCATCAATATGACATAAACCACCATTATGAATCTGTAAGGAATCAATACCTGTAGCTTCAGCTACTCTTCTGGCATCAAGATCAGATTTAATATCGACATCCATCTCTCCGATTCGAAGTTCACCCTTAAGCTTATTGATCAAAGCTGTAAGCAGTGTAGTCTTTCCCGATCCTGGAGCTGACATTACATTCAGAAATAAAGTCCCGTTATCCTTAAACATCTTCCGGAGATTATCAGCTGTCCTGATATTATCCGCAAAGACATTCTCATGTACTTCTATCGTTTTAAGTTTAGCCATTGTTTACCTTTAATCCTGTCTATCAGATATTCAGCAAGTTCCTTTATATCCTCACCCGTCTTAGCTGATACATAGAATATCTTTATATCCTTATTAAGAGATTTCACATCTTTTTCTACCTTATCCATATCAAAACCAAAAACCTTCATGACATCAATCTTATTGATGACAAGAATATCACTCACTTCATACATTAAAGGATATTTGGCAGGTTTATCATCACCTTCGGGTACAGATAATATGGTCATATTGATATTGGCTCCGGTATCATATTCGGCAGGGCATACAAGATTGCCGATATTTTCAAGAACCACGAGATCATAAACACCTTTCAGTTCTTTTAATCCCTGTCTTGTCATATCCGCATCAAGATGACACATCCCTCCGGTATGAAGCTGAATGGATTCAATACCGTTATCAATCATCGTTTTCGCATCCGTATCACTGTCAATATCCGCTTCCATCACCGCCCACTTAAGTTCGTCTTTAAAATATTCATTTAACGCAAGTAAAGTACTGGTCTTTCCCGAACCCGGTGAAGACATAAGATTGATAAGACAGGTCTTCTTATTCTTTAATTCTTCTCTTAGTCTGTTGGCATCTTCATCATTATCTTCAAGAATTGAAGCTTTCAGTTCTATAATTTTAATTTCTTCGTTCATCTTAAATATCTCTTTTTATATTGTAAAATATGATAGTAAAAGAGGAAAAGAAAATGATTTTAGAAAATATAGATAAAGATCTTCTGAAACTCTCAGATGATTCAGATGAAATACTTAAAGATATCTATAAAAAGATAGATGATATATCCCTTATCAATTCAAACCGTATCTTAAGTGCCTTTATTGAAAACAAAGTTTCCTATACCGACTTTGCCGATATCAACGGCTATGGCAATTATGACTCCGGAAGAGATAAACTTGAAAAGATATTTTCTTCAGTCTTGGGTACAGAAGATGCCCTGGTAAGACCACAGATCATGTCCGGTACCAATGCCCTTTATCTGACATTCTCTGCCTTATTAAAATATGGTGATACTATGATCTCCCTTACTGGTACTCCATATGATTCCTTACAGGAAATGATTGGTCTTTGTGGCGATTCATCACAGTCCTTAAAAGAATACGGCGTAAAGTATGAACAGATAGACCTTATAGATAATGAATTTGATGAAGAAAAAATAATAGAAAGATTAAAAAGAAATGATGTAAAACTCGTTGAGATACAAAGATCAAGAGGTTACTCTTCAAGACTGTCCTTAAGTATTTCAAAGATTGAACACCTGATAACTGAAATAAGAAAAGTAAATAAAGATGTCATCATCATGGTAGACAACTGTTATGGTGAACTTGTCGAAGATAAAGAGCCAGGACACGTAGGAGCTGATATTGTGGTCGGTTCCTTAATGAAAAATCTTGGTGGCGGTATCGCTTCAACAGGAGGCTATATTGCCGGTAATACAAATCTTATTGAAATGGTAGCTGACAGGCTTACGGCTCCAGGTATCGGTAAAGATCAGGGCGCCAACTTCAATCAGAACAATTCTTTCTTTAAAGGTATCTTCATGGCACCATCAGCTGTAGCTTCCGCTATGAAAACTGCTGTCTATGCGGCATATATGTTAGAAAAACTCGGATATAAAAATGTATCTCCAAAATATAATGATTTCCGTACCGATATCATTCAGACGGTTGAACTGGGAAACAAGGAAGATCTTGTAAGATTCACTCAGGGTATTCAGTCCGCTTCACCTATAGATTCATTTGTGAGAGTCCTGCCTGCACCAATGCCGGGATATCCGTTTGATGAAGTCATGGCAGCCGGATCATTCACTCAGGGAAGCACCATCGAATTAAGTGCTGACGCGCCGGTCGTTGAACCATACACCCTGTACATGCAGGGAGGTCTAAGTCTGGAGTATGGAAAACTTTCAATACTTCTGGCATTAAACAATATCCGAAAACAGTAAAAGGGAATCAGATTCCCTTTTGTTAATTCGGATAATTATCTGCAAATTCTTTTGATGTTAGTCCTGACAAACAATTCTCAAAGTTCATCTACTTTTCTAAGCAGAATATCTTCATAATTTTCTTCAGAATCCAGGCAACCCATCAGGGCACTAAAAGCATCTTCTTTTAAAGAAGAAGGGCTTTTAGTCTCAGATAACATGTCATCTCTGTTTGTTACTTCTATATCTTTCATCTGTATCACCCCGCTATATTTCTCTTACGAAACTCAGTAATATTTATCTATATCGTTCTTTTATATATAAATTGTATCGCTTTTGTGTATAAACTGTATTAACTATAAATATCCTTCATAACATTATTCGTAAAATTTCCTATTATCCCTAAAAAAACTTATAATTTTTTTGAGGAATTACATATGGAAAAAGAACTATTGGAACTTATAGATAAAGAAACAGATAAATATCATAAAGAAGAGATAGAAACATTACTTAAATTATGTTCTATTGATTCCGGATCAAAAGACAAAGAAGGTATCATTAAGGTTATTGATACAATCGCATCCCTTTTCAAAGATATACCTGTCAATATTGAAAGGATAGAGACTGATAACGGAGAAAATCTGATTATCCGTTTCAATAAAGGAAAAGGACATAAGATAATTCTCAATGCCCATATGGATACTGTATTTAAAAAAGGTGATGTCATCAGCTATCCTTCATATATCAAAGATGAATATCTCTATGGTCTGGGTTCTTCTGACTGCAAGGGTGGTATTGTAGTATCGCTTTATTCTTTACTTATAGCCTTTAGAAACAATCTTCTCAAAGACAGAGAATATACCCTGATATACGGTTGCGATGAAGAGATCGGTTCTCCAACTTCAAGACCTGTATATGTAAAAGAAGCTGCAGATGCGGATTATGCCCTGGTATATGAACCATCAAGAGGAAATAACGGTATCATCACATCAAGAAGATCATGTGCCAATGCCATTATTGAAGTATACGGCAAAGCTGCCCATTCTTCAGAATACACAAAGGGCGCAAATGCCGTTATCGGTTTAAGCAATATCATCCAGAAACTCAACAAAACACACGATCCTGAAAGAAACATCTACATCAATATCGGAGAAATTCAAAACAGCGGTCCTATCAATCAGGTTTCCGACTACGCCAGAATGGAAATATCATGCCGCGTAGAAACAGCTTTACAGGCTGAAGAATTCTTTAAAAAGATGGAAGAATGCATAGATCCTGAAGCTGAAGGTCTGACTTCTAAAATAAGTTTCTTTGATCTTCATAAACCGATGGAAAGAAACGAAAAGAATATCGCTCTTTATGAAAAAGTGAAAGAAGCCGGAAAGCTCATGAATCTTGAACTTGAAGAAATAGCTGCCTTTGGATCAGGAGATGCCTCAATCTTTAGTGAATGTGATATACCTGTAATAGATGCCTTAGGTTCATATACATTGGGTATGCACACAAAGGATGAACATACTCTTATATCAAGTCTTAAATCCCGTACAATGCTCAGTCTTATACTGCTTCAGCTCTTATAATAAACAGCCCTTAACGGGCTGTTTTTACATTAATCGTTTATATATATCCAGCAATGTCTTCATCTGGTAGGTAAACTGCCATGCGATATCATTGTATTCTGGTTCACCCTTTAAAACCTTAAGAAGCTGTGGAAAGTATTTTTCCGTTTCGACAATCTGACGGTACATTCTTTCTCTTGATAAACCCCATGACGTTGAACCAAGATTATTGATACGGTCTGCACATTTGATTAAAGCCGCCTTAGGTTCCTTGGCAATACCTTTAAAGTATGCGTTCATTACCTTATCACGGTTTTTACCATCTTCCTTATCATGAGTAAGTAAAGATACAAGATGTCTCACATTCTCATTCACATCCTTTAAATCTTCTTCGATTAAATCACGGTATTCGAATTTATTTTTAATGACATAATTTCTTGAATCCATTTCCCCTTTATGTTTACCTTCAGTAATCATTACACAATCTTCAAGCACATCATGAAGTACAGCTGCCGCAATGATCTCATCATCTACAATTCCCATGGATAAAAGACAGCACGCAAGTGAAAGCGGATGATAGATATAAGGTACTTTTTCATCATTAGATTTTGTTGTTGATTTACGGAACTGATGTTCATGAGCTTTTCTCGCTACAGGTAGGGCCTTGAAGGTATTTGTCATATTTAATGCTTCTGCCTTTCCCTTGATAAAGGTAAACATATTATCAGGATTAAAAAACATTTTTGCCGTTTTGTTCAAAGATTCATTTCTGTCTTCAACAAGAGAAGATAAAGATACACCTAAAATCTCGGACAGTTTTATGAGTTTATCACATGTCGGAAGATTACCGTTTTCCCATAATGAAACCGACTGGTATGAAACATCCATTTTATCCGCCACATTCTGCTGGCTCATGCCGCAGTTTAATCTAGCCTCACGAATTCTATTTCCGATCTTAAGTGTATCCATTGCGTTACCTCCTCAAGTATTTACTGATGAATATCATTTTATTCATCTCTGTTACACTATTATTCTTGCACATATAAGCATGTCTATTAATCATATAATACTTGAACTTTATTATTTTTTCTCAAGTAATACTTGAATATATAAAATATTAAGGGAAAACCGGATATTTTACGAATAATGTAATGAAGGACCATTATCGTATTCCTGTAAAGCGTTTGATGAATATTGTTTTACAATGTATTATAATTAAAGCATAAGGAGATCAGAGTATGTCACAGGTAATGGTTAACTTCAGAATGGATGGAGATATGAAAAAGAAAATGGAACTAACATGTAAGAAAATGGGTCTGACTATGACCTCAGCCTTTACAATGTTTGCGGCAAAAGTTATCAGTGAACAGCGGATTCCTTTTGAAGTTACAGCAGATCCTTTCTATTCGAAAGAAAACAGAGAAAGGATTCTGAGATCTATCGAACAGCTTGAAAAAGGTCTGGGCGTAGAGCACGAACTTCCGGATGAAGAAAATCTGGTCTGATGATGCATGGGATGATCTGAATTACTGGTTTGAAAACGACAGAAAAATCTATAAACGTATCATCAGTTCAATTGAATTTATAAATATATTTTTGTGTGATCTTTGATTGTTTCAAAATAATTATTTTTATCTATGCCTTCAATATGTTTACGGATAACTCCGCATACATTATCCGCTAATTGCAATCCTTTGCTGTTGTAGGAAAAATCACAATCAATATCTTTAACTTTTGAATTTATAGAGATTTCTCTTATTATTTTTTCCTCATAATTCTTATTGCTGAAAGAGTCAAACATTATTTCTACATCATCATCGATTCCGTTAACTATCTTATTAAATAACTCTATATATAATTCCTGTTTTTTATCCTCGTTTAATTTTGTATTTAATTTAGAAAATGAAGCAACAATTTCTAGTTTCGCTTCATATATACAATTCAGTATCTTTCGTTTTATATTAGGATAACCGTTTTCAATAATATAAGACTTTAATTCACTGCATATTCTCGTCTTTTCGTTTCTAGATAAGGGATATGAATTCAATATTTTTCTGATACTTCTGTAACATAAAAAAAATAGTATCTTTATTATTGACCAGTATGCCACCAACAACAAAGATACTACTATCAAAACTTTCATCTATATACAAATATTTCATAAACAGGGATAAAAAAAGGGGTGAGAGCTTGCATCAATCTGTACAGTCCGCATCCGTCTGAAGACCACTGTCACCTCATAAAACATATTGTTTTTGTCAATTAGATTATAACATATTTCCAGTATTTATATTTACTGATATTCTTCTTGAATCAGTTATATCCACCATTCCGGTGTAAGTTCCTTAAGTTTCTTTACAGTGCCCGATTCATAATCCAGCATGATCTCAATATCCTGATAATCATCCTTCATCAGCTGTACCATCAGTTCCCTGCAGGCTCCACATGGTGGACATGCCTTTCCGTTTTCAGATATGGCAAGTACTTTTACTATTCTGTTTTCACCATTAGTCAGCATATTGAAAATCGCATTTCTTTCAGCACATATTCCTAGTGTACATGCTGTATCAACACAGATTCCGGTATATATCTTTCCGCTTTCTGATTCGATTGCTGCTGCTACACCGCCACAGCTTAAATATTCCGATATTTCACGGTAAGCAAGTACAGCCTTTGCGGCATCATACAGTTCATCCCAGTTTCTCATTTTTTCTGTCCGTAATAGGCATTCGCCCCATGTTTTCTGAGATAGTGTTTATCCAGAAGCTCCTTCTGCATCGGTTCAATATTCTGGTTCAGTGTTTCCGCATAATAATTCATCTTCGCTACTTCTTCAAGAATTACTGAATGTTCTACCGCATCCTTTCCATCTTTACCCCAGGTAAAAGGACCATGGTTTGCGACTATAACTCCAGGTATCTCATCAGGATTAATTCCTCTTCTGTCAAATTCTTCAACGATGACATTACCCGTTTCCTTTTCATAATGTCCACCGATTTCTTCAGGTGTCATAAGACGTGTACAGGGAATATTTCCATAAAAGGTATCTGCGTGAGTAGTACCCAGAGGAATGATATCCCTTCTTGCCTGAGCATAGGCAACAGCCATTGTTGAATGAGTATGTACAACACCACCCGCATTTTTAAAGTTACGGTATATCACAAGATGAGTAGGCAGATCAGAACTTGGTTTAAGATCTCCTTCAACGATATTTCCATCCATATCCGTAACCACCATATCTTCCGGTTTCATGGTTTTATAATCAACGCCGCTTGGTTTTATTACAATATATTTTCGATCAGGTGTAATCTCAGATACATTACCCCAGGTAAAAGTTACCAATCCATATTCCACCAGCATCTCATTGGCTTCATATACTTTCTTTTTAAGTTCTTCCAGCATATCTCTATTTTATCATTTGACTTGATTATAAACATATTCTATATTGCAGGTATGGAAATATTAGACATTACAGATGAAAAAGGTAATCCAACAGGCGAAACTATCGAAAGAAGTATCGCCCATTTAAAAGGCATAAGACACCGTACTGCCCACATCTGGATTATCCGTAAAAATAAAGATAAATATGAATTCCTGCTTCAGAAAAGATCATATGATAAGGATTCTTTTCCAGGCTGTTATGACACTTCAAGTGCCGGACATATCCATGCGGGAGATGAACCTCTTGAATCAGTCTTAAGAGAACTTGAAGAAGAACTGGGAATCAAAGCCCAGAAAGAAGATCTTCTTTTTATCGGAACATATCACATCATCAACCATACATCATTCAAAGACAAACCCTTCAACGATGATGAAATACCTTTTGTCTATGTCTATCTAAAAGATACTGATGCAGATAGTCTGGTTCTTCAGAAAGAAGAAATTGACAGTGTAAAATGGTTTGAAATGAAAGATATAGAAAGAAACCTCAATCCCCGAAATCCCGAATTCTGTATACCATTAGACGGCTTTGAACTCGTTAAACAATGGGTTATGAATAATCTTTAACTCAGCAGTGCTGAGTTTTATTTTGTATAGAATGAAGCTCCATTAGAATAATTAAGTCTGAAGTTTTCTTCATTATTGAAGATATAGACGCAGAAACTCAGATTATGATTTTTAGAATATCCTTCCATCAGCACTCCGCTGCATAGAAGATTATTGTTTTTGTAGACGGGTGTCACCCTGTAAAGGACATTATCATTGGGATATCTGTAAAGAAAAGAAGATACTGCCTTTTCATAGGTCTGCATACTCATATTGGTTGAAAATGTTCCGGTAAAGATATCCCTTTCATCTACTTCCGGTCCCCCTAAAGAATAGGCAATAAGATGACAGCGCTGATAAAGATAGTAATATTCCTTACCTTCATTCATAAAGCTGACATTGTATTTTTCTTTGACATTGACCTGCATAAACCCGCTTGGCTTAATAACTGAAAGATCTTCACTTCTTTCATTTTCCGGTAACAGGGATCTGTTTAATAACCCAAAAGCTGTCCCGCTTCTGTTAAAAACGTCAAGTTCACTCAATTCAATAAAAGGTTCTTTCAGTTTCTTATCTTCATTGTCAAAGAAAGGTATATTGTAATTGATGATTATATATTTACTGCCACTATCTTCAGGAATATTCTCAAGAAGTTCTTCCATAGAAGAATATTCAAGAGATTCTTCATCATAATTTATCGTGCAGCAGTTGTTTATGGTTTCACTGTAGTCATATACGGTCGGATCCTTATACTGGAATTCTATAGTGTATATTGAAAAGATGACGGCTATAATCACCAGCCCCAGCATCATCCATTTAAGATTCTTACGGAACCACTTCTTAAACTTTTTCATAAATTCAATAAGGTTGCGGAAACCCACTACCTTTAGGTGGTGGGAGGAGCAACCGACCTCCTATCCTTGTGATTCTATATATTTTTGTATCGTTGCTGATGATACTTCACCAATACTGCAAGCGAAATATCCATCAGACCAGAAAATCCGTTTCTTCCAATATTGCTTAGAAAGAAATGTATTGTATTTTTGCCATAGATAATATGTCGTTTCCTGTTTAATAGTTTTAACCATGTCACAAACTTTATCCGTTGTGTCATAACCTACGGGAAAATGTATGTGGTCTTTGTCTGTCTCCATGGCAATAATTTCCCAACCTTTGTGATTACATATATCGAAAATCTTTTGTTTAACATCATTGGCAATTGTACCCTTAAGTAACTGTTTTCTATATTTTGTTACAAGAACAATATGAACTTTTAGACTATACTTTCTGCGATTATGCCGCTTGTATCTGTTATCCATTTAATGTATTTTATTAACTTTCACTAATAATTATTGTATAATAATATTAGTGAAATATCGATGAAAGGAGTACTTATATGGAACAGATGACAGTTACCGCAAAAATACAGATATCCGTATCTGAAACAGACAGATCTCTATTAGATAATACCATGTCTGTTTATCGTGATGCCTGCAATTACGTTTCAGACTATGTATTCCGTACACACGACCTGAAGCAGTTTTCACTTAACAAGACTCTGTATTCTGACCTCCGTGAAAGATTTGGTTTAAAATCCCAGATGGTGCAGTCCGTATTCAAGACCGTCATCGCCAGATACAGGACTGTTCTTGAAAATGAAAAGGAATGGATCCGGCCTTCTTTCAGGAAACCGCAGTATGACCTTGTATGGAACAGAGATTATTCTCTAACAAAAAACTGCTTTTCCGTAAATACGCTTTCTGGTCGTGTCAAACTGCCGTATTTCGCTGAAGGTATGTCTAAATATTTTGACCATTCAATTTACAGTTTTGGCACTGCCAGACTTGTGAATAAGCGTGGCAGATATTTTCTGCATATCCCGGTTACCTTTGATGTTGAAGAGATGAAGCTTTCTGATGTATGCAATGTAGTAGGTGTTGACAGAGGGATCAACTTTGTCGTTGCCACCTATGACAGCAGACACAAGACAGGATTTGTTAGCGGTAAAGCCATCAAACAGAAAAGAGCCAGCTACTCCAAAACACGCAGGGAACTGCAGATGCGTCATACTCCATCTTCCAGACGAAGACTCAAGGCTATCGGACAGCGAGAAAACCGTTGGATGCAGGATGTCAATCATCAGGTATCAAAGGCACTCGTTGAATCTAACCCAAAGAATACGCTTTTTGTTCTGGAAGATCTGACTGGAATCCGTAATGCCACTGAACGGGTTCGTACAGAAGACAGATATGTATCTGTATCCTGGTCTTTTTATGACCTTGAACAGAAACTTGTCTACAAGGCCAGACAGAATCAGTCTGCAGTAATAAAGGTGGATCCAAGGTATACAAGTCAGTGCTGTCCTTTCTGTGGACACATTGAAAAGAACAACCGGAACAAAAAGATACATCTTTTTACCTGCAGAAACTGCGGCTACAGTTCCAATGATGACCGTGTTGGAGCCATGAATCTGTATCGTATGGGAATAAACTATCTGGAAAACAGTCAAGTACCTGATACAGTTACAGCAGAGTAAACTCTTCTGTAAAGGGTGCAGTCAATCACCCTGTGATGTAACGCCACTTTTGGTAGCAATACTAAATGGGGTTAAAGGTTGGAGGATTAATCCGTTAGCACAACCGGGCAGTTACAAGCCCATTACCTTCAGGTGATGGGTAGTTGACATATCAATTATTAATAAAGGAGTCATTAGACTCCACTTACTGATTTTCCTTCTTTTTTTCTTTAAGGTAATCAATCTGGAAACTGAGGGCTTCCTCAATAAAACCGCCCTTTCTGATTCTCCCTGATTCAAGACCCTCTTTAAGGTACTCTTGAACTTCTTCGGGAGTCATTTCTTTCTTTGACATATCTGTTGTCTCCTTGTGCGCAATCTAATTCTCACACATAAGGAAAAACAGTTTCTGTCATTTTTTCCCATTTTTTAGTACCCATAAGTTTCAATTGTGGAAAACTTATTCTGCAATATTGAAATCAGTCCTTATTTACTGAACAATTGAAGTTCTGATGATTTCCACAACTTCCTCATCAATCATATCCTTAATCAGACAATAATCATCAAGATGTTCCCTGATATAGCTGGATGAGATATCAAAATTATCGCAGTTAAGAATAAAATAATCCTTCTTATAAAGCTTATTTAACAGGTCAACAGTATCATAATCATCTCTGTTCATCACAATGAAAGGATAATTGTCCAAAAGATACTGCGCATTTACCCAGTTTGCGAAACGGGGAAGATTATCCGCCCCCAGCATAAGACACAGTTCATCTTCCGGATACTTAATCTTTAGCTGTTCAAATAAGGTATAGGTATTTGGTGCTTCATTATCTTTGATATCATCATCGATAATGATATCTTCGCTTTCATACAGTTTAAGACACTTCAATCGGGTATCAAGATCAATGGCGACTTTCTTGTTCCAGTAATCAGAACTCGCAACTATTATGACTCGATCAGCCAGTTTTTCTTTTAATGTCTCTTTTACGATTCCGATATGTCCAAGATGTACCGGGGCAAAACTTCCACAGTAGACTGCTGTTCTCATCTGTCATTTACCTTTCTTTTCAAGTATCTTCAGAACTTTTTCCGCCACTTTCAAAGCCACCTCATCCTTGGCTTCATAGCGCTTTAATCCATCATTCAGCTTTATACCCAGATCATGATATTCATCATTGAATGATATTGATACAAAGACATTATTGATAATACTGTCTTCATTGTTTTCATCGACATTGGAAAAAGTGCCTGTTATCCCTATACCGATATCTGCCTTATATTTATCCCTGCAGGCTTTCGCCATGGATCTTGCACACTCGTAACTGTAGACTCCATATCTGTTAATGATATCTTCATCGACGCCATTTAATACCTTCGCCATATTGCTGTAGGTGACATAGGCTCCCTTAATCACTTCCGAACTTCCTTCAATATCGGTGATATATGAAGCTACCTGTCCCCCGGTACATGATTCCATGGTGGAAATATAAAGTTCCCTTTCTTTTAAAATATTTACCAGTCTTTCATAGAGATGAATGATCTCATCAGTCATTATTCATTCTCCAGTCGATACAACGGTTGAGATAATCTACATAATCCTGAGATTTGCACATACCTTTACCCTGGACATCAGAAATCTTCGCAACATCAGAACCGTTGCAGCGTGTAACCTTCATAACGATATTTAAAGGTCTTACACATGTATCGTTAGAGAAGAAGGTGCCTATACCAAAGGCCACTTTGAATTTATCCTTATACTTCGTATTTATCGCATCAGCCTTTTCAAGATTGAGTGAATCAGAGAAAAGGAAAGTCTTGGTCTTAGGATCAATACCCAGTTTCTCATAATGGGCAATCATCTTGTCAGCCCATTCATAAGGATCACCTGAATCATGTCTTACACCTGAGAATAAGGTAGCGTAAGTCAGATCGAAATCTTTTAAGAAACAGTCGGTAGTAATGGTATCAGTCAGTGCTGTACCGTTTAAAACGCTGTATTCATCTACCCAGCTTCTCATAGAATAATGGTTGGAGTATGCACAATTGTGTTTATGATTACCCTGGCCCACACACATAATCCATTCATGAGCCATCGTACCTACAGGTTTGACACCATACTTTTTCGCAAGATAGACATTGGATGTACCGATACATACACTTCCCGGATAGGTATTTGTACATAAGGCCTTTACCTCAATCTCCTGAGCTTCACCCGAAAGCCTTCTTCTTAAACCGAACTCAGAGAAAGAACCGATATTATATTTACCACTCTTAAGATCTTCAATCTTTTTCTCAAGTCTTTCCTTGAAAGAAGAAAGAAGTTCATCATAGTCATAATTCATACGGAAATAAACCTCATTGACAATAGCCAGTACCGGCACTTCATACATTGAAGTATTAAGCCATGTGCCTTTGGCTTCAATAATCAGTTTTTCATCTTCCCCTCTGCCTATTTCAAAATCCTCATATCTCGGTTCCCATAATCTCAAGAAATCAACATATGAACCCTTCAGCCATCTTATATTATTCAGATATTCCAGTTCATCCTCATTGAATCTCAGATTGCAGAACAAAGAAATCTGTCTCTTGATTTCTTCAATCATTTCATCCGTAAAATAAACATCATCATTACGGCACTTGAAAGTCCAGGTTGTCTTATAGTCAGAATACTGATGATAGATAGCCTGTCCCATTGAAAATTTGTATAAATCCGTTTCCAGTAAACTTGTGATAATCTGTTCCATATTCAACACTTCCTTTATAGATATTTTAAACTATATGCGGTTTTATATCCTATATAATATAAATATGAGTCTTAAACAGGAAGAAAAGACAGAACACAATATTCCCGAAGAAAACGAAATAGAAAACAAGCCCATAAGGCTCAAAAACTATGTGGAAGAAGCTTCGGATAAAGATATCAGAAAAATTCTGGATTATCTTTTTGATGAAAGAAACAACTCCCAGAAAATATCTCTGGGTATCGCCTCATTCATCGTCAGTCCCGGCATCATGATTCTCGGGGCAGGACTTTCGTACTACATACCGGACAGTATATCTATGTTCATCGCCTTTGGCGGTTTATTCGGCTTTATTGCCCTGGGGGTTTATCTGAGTGTAAAATATGGCGATGCATCCAAACACAATCTTTCAAAACTTGAACGCATCTTTATCAATGAAGGCATAAAAGATTATATAGAGGAAGTCAAAGAGAACAACCGGCCTGAATTAAACAGAAAAAGCGCAATCGGTATTGCCCTTTGTATTCTCAGTCCTTTGTTTGCGATGATTCCTGCCTTCTTCAATATTTCTGAACTATGGATTTTAGTCGGTCTGTTTCTGATGTTTATTGACATCGCCGCCGGTGTTTATCTGATAGTCAGCTCATCAATGATAAACGGTATTTTCAGACGTATTCTCAGATACGAAAAATAATATGCTTGAGAAAGGATATAAATAATGAACAGAGAAGAATTATCCGCATTAACCCTTACAGAACTGAAAGCTTTAGCCAAAGAAAAAGAAATAAAAATCACTCATCTTAAAAAAGATGAAATCATCGAACTTCTCAAAGACCCGGAACCCGTAAAAGAAGAAAAGAAAGCTGACCCATCTGAAAGATGCGAAGGCATACTTATCGTTCTTGAAGACGGTTACGGCTTCATTAGAAATGACAACTTTGATGTCGGTGATGACAATATCTACGTATCTTCATCATTCATCAAAAAGTTCCGTTTAAGAACCGGTGACTATATTATCGGCAAGAAAAGAGCGCCTAAAGACAATGAACATTTCTGTTCACTGATATATATTGATAAGATCAATTTCCTTGATACCTCTATGATCAGAGACAGAGTCATCTTTGAAGATCTTACACCTGTCTTTCCTGATGAAAGAGTAAGACTTGAAAGACCAGGCGAATCTTTAGCTATGAGAGTCATGGATCTGATAGCTCCTATCGGCAAGGGACAAAGAGGTCTTATCGTATCACCTCCAAAAGCCGGTAAAACTACTATCTTAAAAGATATAGCCATTTCAATCTTAAGATCTGAGCCCAAAGCTCATCTTCTGGTACTGCTGATAGATGAAAGACCGGAAGAAGTAACGGATATCAAAGAAGTAATTCGGGGTGAAAATGTGAGAATCTTCTATTCCACATTTGATGAACAGCCAAACCGTCATAAATATATTTCGGAACTGACTATTGAACACGCCAAAAGACTTGTGGAAGCCGGTGAAGACGTCTTTATCCTTCTTGATTCAATCACCAGATTATCAAGAGCCTACAACCTTACCGAGGCATCTTCCGGTAAAACCTTATCGGGAGGTTTAGATCCAAACGCCTTATACATGCCTAAAAAAATCTTCGGTGCTGCCAGAAAGACCAGGGAAAGAGGTTCCCTTACAATTCTTGCCACAGCGCTGATTGATACCGGATCCAAGATGGACGATGTCATCTATGAAGAATTCAAGGGTACCGGCAATATGGAACTGATATTATCAAGAAAACTGCAGGAAAGAAGAATCTTCCCGGCAATTGATATCGTCAAATCCGGAACCAGAAGAGAAGACCTTCTTTTATCAAATAAGGAACAGATAGCGGTAAACGCCATAAGAAGAGAACTCAACGCCAGAGCGTCCGATGTCTCCGTTGATAATCTCATATCCATGTTTATAAAAACCAGAACCAACAGTGATCTGGTTGACACCATTATTTCCTCTAAAAGCGTATGATAGAAATCAGAAATTTAAACAGTATCGAAACTCTTATTCAGAAGATATATGATACACAAGAAAAAGAAGTCATCCTTAAACCGGACAGTTTTGATCATGCCGGACCATGGTCGAAGCTGATCAGTGATTTAAGAGAAAAAGATATCTTCTGTGAATTCTATCCTGTAAGAAAACTTGATGCCAGAAGTGAAGAAGACAATGAATTTGTCGCCACTACATCCAGATGCGGCACCACCTGTCACTGGGATATATTGAGATAACAGAAAAAGGAAGAGGTTTAATCCTCTTCCTTATGTTTTAGGCTTTTTGACATTTCGTGTGGCTGTGGCATTCCAATGTCATTAGATGTGGCA
>JAUNIH010000074.1 GCA_030523555.1 Erysipelotrichaceae bacterium | reverse complement strand
CAGAAGTTCAACCTGTATATACGTTTAAACCCACCTGGAAGTTCACATTACCTTTGTTTTAAAAGTTTTTATTCTTCTGTATCTTCTTCATCTTTCTTGAAGAATATCTGTGCAAACTCAAATATACCGATAATAATGAGCGCTATCATTACATATAAATCATAATGACATGATCCCAGTACCTGAGTCATAATACCGATAACTACGGTTAATAAGCCGACTATGGAATCAGCTACTGCTGAATCAGATTTAGTCAGATATTTTACTGCGAGATATATCAGAGAAAGAGCACCAAGTATTGCCCCTATTATATGAATGATACAGTTTCCGTCTTTACCGGTTAATGGTGAATTACCATCAGTAATTGTAAACTCGATGGTTTCATTGATCAGTCCTTCATATTCACCGATACCGGTAATGGTAATCACTCCGATACCTGTTTCAATATTGTGAGAATAGGTCAGAACATAATCAACACCTTCAACAAGTATCTTATTACCATCAGTAATAATGACATCCGGTCTTATTTCTTCACCGGTATAGACAAATTCATCACCGCTTAGTTTTATATTTATTCCTGAAGTTTCTCCCTCAGTAATGACAAGATATGCTTTCATGGAAGCAGGGACATTGTAGTTTCTTGGATCAGCTACACTGAAGATGGCGATAATTTCATATTCTCCGGCTTTGGTCTGGCCATTGTTCTGATAGGTAACACTTACCCCATTCGGTAATGTTCCTGATATCTTTAATTCATGAGATTTGCCGTCATAGGTAATAACCGCACCATCAAAGCTGATACCGCTCATATCGTAATCTGCCTTATTGATGGTAAAGGTTACAGTCTTATCATCAGTAGAACCATCAGACCAGACAAAGTTATTTTTGTCTTTTAAGGACAGAGTGATGGTATAGGTACCGGCATCGGTAGCTGTAGCACCGCTTACTGTATAGTAATCGTTATCATATAAGGCTGTCTGCGGATTACCGTTATAGGTATAAGTCGGTACAGAAGGTACATCAACGATCGTCTTTGGACTTTCATCCGGTGTTACCGGAGCCGGTGGAACAGGAGCCGGTGTTATCTGCATATATGGGTTTTCCAGATAGATATAACTGTTATCCATCGGATTACCGTTTTCATCGAGCATATAAACATTGATTCCTCTTAAACCGTTGTTTACACCCTGTTTCCAGATATTATCAATATTGATGCTGGCATTGTATACCTGCTGAACAGGTATCGCATCTTCAGCATCAAAGAAGTATACATAATCAGCTTCAGGTACAAAATTGAATACTGAAGAAGCACCGTTCTGGGCACTGTTATAATATACCGGTTCAATCATGATATCCGGTCTTTTAGCCGCAATAAGCGAATCATTGATTATTTCAAGATCCGCATAATGAACACCGTTAACGACACTCTGATGTCCCTTCAGTAAGAGGTTAGGTTCATTCATACTGTAATTGAAACTTGCTCTTGTAGAATTTCCGCTGTATGCCGGATATTCAACTTCAATAAAGATTTCCTGTTCACTGTTTTTATCCCAGGCAGGATTAGGGGCAAAGGCAAGCTGAATATTATCAGTATCACCCGTATAAAGATCAGCATTCCAGTGTCCTTCACCATCTGTCATCGGTCTGTAGTTATCATAAGTCACAAGTTCCTGCAGAACCGTACCTGTAGAATCGGTAATCCTGAATCTTACCGGGCCTTCCTTGTAGTAACCGAGATTCTTATATGTTACCCAGCAGTTGATATGCGGTTCATTCTGGAAAACAACCGTATCAACCATGTAGACATTGGTAACCACCATACCTCTATCAGCATTCTGCAGCCAGTGGTAAAGATCGGTATAGCTGTCACCATCATAGGCATAGACAAGTGATAATCCCTTAGCACTGCAGCTATCAGGATTATAGACAGCCGTAAAGGATTTGACAGGTATGTTCTGATCAAGATCTGTATCAATCTGTCCGTGCATACGGCAGAGATAACCTTCACGATATTGATCATATTCGCAGGTTATGGTTCTTAAGACTACTCTGTTTCCCAAACGTCCGTAATTACCGTTGGAATCAAAACCATAGTCACTGACAATACCTACAAGATAAATCTCAGAACAGCCATTATTAAGTATCATCTGATAAGAACCGTTGGAATTTGATAGACCTGTTCCGCCATAGACTTCATTTATCTGCCAGTGATATGGATAATCAGTACCGGTATCACTTACTGCTTCCATCCAGTAGGCATTACCTCCAGCTATAAAGAAGTTAAAACCGTTCATATACTGCCAGTCAGATATAGCACTATCCTTATTTATAAGATCAAGATTGGATATATCAAAGGATACATTGCATCTTGTATCGTATTCATTGTAGTAACCGGTAATAGAATAACCGTTTATCTTTAAAGTGGAATCTGTAGAAGCGTTTTTATCGACAACCCAGAAAGCAGGACCCTTGCCGTCACCGCATCCGGTAGTAAAATAATATCCGCTTCCGGCATCAATTTTAGAAGGTCTGCCGACAATAGCTATTTCAAGATTTCCCTGACCATAATTGCTTAAGAAACTGTCCAGAATCTTCGTCTTGGTGTAGATGATATTGCAGGTATCACCTCTTCCTGCAGGTTTTACACCCGTGAAATAATATTTGCCATAATCAGCTTCAGTAGTCATATCAAGACACTGTTTCTGGGTATTGTCTGATAAATCAATCGTAAGAGCGGCAATTCTCGATGTTTTCGCTCTTTCATTGATATCACTGACACTTTCATTGACAAGACTCGCTCCGATATAGACATAATCCGGATTTGTTCCGGTCTTATCCTGAACAACCATGAAATCAGCTACTGATAAATTATTAGGCATACTGACTTTATACATGGTGCTGTCAAAAGAACCGTCATTATTCTGGAACTGATATACCAGCATAGTCTTGTTTCCATAACTCACAAGACGGAATAAAGCCACTTTATTCTTTGTCGTCAGCATCTGGATCTGATTATCAGAATAGGTATGAGAATCAAAGATCATAGAATCATTTACCTGAGGATCATTGAGATTATAGGTTGATAGACTTCCTAAACCATCACTGGAATCAGTAAGCGAAACAACACTCATATTTTCTTCCGTAACTGAAAGATCAAGAGGTGTAAAGTTAACACTTCCCTGTCCTGGAAGAGCACTTAAACTTGCACGGTTGTCCGCCAGACGCAAAGGACCACTCTCAAGTGTTGAAGGATTCCAGCTTCCTTTATATAAAAGCAGATCATAATTTACTTTAAGAGCGAAGTAGGCATCCACAAAACAGTGTGGAATATAGCCTCCATAGCTGTTTTTGACTTTATCATCCATAAGTACTGCCGCATCGAGATCTACAGAACCGGTCGCATAAACACAGCCAGGAAATCCTTTAAGCCGACACCCGCAAAGACTTTAGCTCCAGCCAGAACCTCAATACGCGCATTCACATCCGGATCCTTGTGATGCATACTGACATCAATTTTGCCGCCTGCAGAATCAGGAACAGGATTAGTCAGATCAAACAGAACATGAAGACCTGAAGAAATACCGACATTTCCTTCAAAACCGACAAAAGCCGGAATGATTATTGCACCCGCAGGTATTAGGAAGTATTCAGTAACACCCGCTGTAAAATTGGTAAAGAACGCAAAACCGGCATCGCCATCATAATAGGAATATGTCTCATTATAGGTTCCACTTAAAAAGAGGGAGAAATCCATCGTAAGATCATAATGGAACTGAGAAACACATTTGAGTTTATTGTTGCTGTTGAGGATGGCTTCACCTTTTTTGACCTTTTCCGTATTGGTCCAGAAATCTTCCTTGAAAGGTTCAAAAAGACTCTTTACACCCTTAAGTTTTTTAGGATCCCAGGTATCCTTGAACAGTGAATCATAACTCGCAGAATCCTGACCTGATTTATTCAGAATATTCATAAGGTCATAAGATGCCATAATCGTAAAACTTCCATCAGGGAAAACCGAAGCGGTTATTGGAACATCGATAATATTCAATACTCCATCAAGGAAACCACTGCTTCCTAAGGCATCAGAAAGATTCGCATCCTGAGCCACATTATTCATCGGTACTGTACCTTCTTCGACACCCGGATCTAAAATCGCATTTATTACTTTAACAGCCGAAAGATCATAGGTATATTCACCAAATTCAATCGTCAGCTGATCAGCTTCTTTTAATAATCCTGAATTCTGGGAAATCCAGTCGGCATTCATGGTAAAGATAGCCGTATCGCTATTCAGAGAATACTGTGACTTATGAAGAATAGTGGTGATTAGCGTATCTCTGTTCTTAGCCGTAAGATTTACAAACGCAGGTAAAGTTGCCGTTCCGCAGCTTGAAACCATAATTTTTAAGTCGAGATTGCTTGATCCACTTTTGACAAGACTTATCTTGGTATCTTCATTGACAAGATCCTTACCACCAAGATCTACTCCTCTTATATAAAGTTCATTGGTTTTGGATTTATTAAGTATGTATGTTGTCTTTGAACCGCCGATAAGTTCCTTATCAAGAACAGCAATGGAATGATATCCATCCGCTACAACATCTACAATGCCATAGGTATTTTCATCAATATCCGAAAAAGCCGCAATGCCTGGAAAAGCATTATTCGTCGTCTTTACCGAACGGGTAACTCTCTGATTATTAGAGTCAATATAGGATATGGTAACCAAGGCGTTTGGTATACCATTACCGTTTTCATCCTGAATAATGAAACATACGGCATTTTCATCTATTACATAAATCCACGCTGAAGAATTGGCACTTCCGCTTATCAGCTGTACTGAATCCGTATCATTATCCTGTAAACCGATATCAGTTTCGAGCGTTGTAAAACTTCCTGCCTGAGCACTTAAACCACCCGCATTCACATAATCTTCTACAGCTTTCAATACGGTATTTACATTGCTTTGAGAAACAGGTGTAAATCCCATTACGAGATTCATTCCTTTACCAAAATCTGCAATTGTATCACTTGAGAACAGCGAATCAATTACGATCGCATCCCCTGATACCGGTGTCTGCCCATACTGCTGGTCTACTTCAAGTGTACTGAATGCTGCTGAACCGGTATTATCACTTACCGGACTTAAAGGATTACCATTACCATAATCCCCATCCATACCTGTAGTATCATCAGCCATTACATTATTAAAACCGATACCTCCAAGTATCATCATAAACGTTAAGAATGTTATGAATACTTTACAGATGTTTTTCATATTATTACCCCTTAAACCACTAAAAAAGCGGTTATAAAACCGCTTATTGATTATTCAGCAATCTTTTTGGTGATATCTTCGATATCAGCTTCAAGCTTGGCTATGAAATCTTCCTTATCAGCGATGACCTCTTTCGCATCTTCAATGGCACTTTCGCCCAATGCTTCAGACATTACCTTTTCCTGATAAGCAATATCTCTCTTGGCTTTTTCGATCAGGGATTTCTTGTATTCGATATTATCTTCCATACGGGCAATCCACTGTTCATGCTTTTCTTCACCGGCCTTCTTTAAACCATCGAAGTACTGGTTGACTGTTTCGTTGAATTCCTTCCAGAGATTTTCTTCCTTTTCTCTTCCAGCTGATCCAACTTTCTTCCATTCTTCTCTTAAGCCTTTAACTGATTCAGTGATTTCTTTAGAGAACTGTGCATTTTCTACAATCTCTTTAGCCTTGGCAATCAGTTCCTGTTTGCTTACAGCGTTGGCCTTGAATGTTTCCTTTAATTTGCCATAGTATTCATCCTTGGCATTATTGAAGGCTTTTCTTGCCGCAGAGAACTGTTCCCATAAGGCATCATCTACAGCCTTATCCGTAGTTCTTCCGGCAGCTTTCCATTCTTCTAACAATTCCGCAAACTTTTCTGTTGTCTTCTTGTATTCAGTAGAAGTGGCAAGTTCGTTGGCTCTAGCGATGATATCTTCCTTAACCTGTTTTGCTGTAGCTGATTTTTCTTTGAATTCAGCGTAAGCCTTTTCTCTGTTGGCATAGAATTCCTGGCGTACACCATTGAATTCTTCCCATAAGGCATCATCAGTTTCCTTATTCACATGACCAGCCTGTTTCCAGCTGTTCATAAGTTCATTCATCTTGGCTGTAGCTTCCTTGAAGTTCTTCATATCAAGAACTTCCTTGGCCTTTCCAATGATGTCTTTCTTATAGTCTTCAACATTTCCGAAAACTTCATCTTTCTTTGCCAGAACCACATCCATATACTTTTCGAACTCTTCTCTGAGTTCTTTTTCAGAGAATGATTCTTCTTCTGAATATCTCCACTTTCTGCTAAGGGTCATAGCTTCTCTGACTGCTGAAGCAACATCTTCCTGTTCGCTCAATTCCTTAGCCTTGGCAACCAGTTCTTTCTTTTTCTGTAACTGTTCATCAATATTCATACAAAGTACCTCTCATAGGCATTATCATAAGATAACACCTTAATAAATCTATTATAAATTAAAAACACTAAAAAATGATATAAAACTCTATGCGTGTAAGCGCTTTAATGTAAATAATTTACCTTCTCTATACATTTTAAGCACCCTTTCCATCATGATTTCTCATTATTATATATTCGTGAAACTATTAATATATACTTTCTAATATATTTCAAGTTTATTTTTAATAATGATTTTAAGCAC
>JAUNIH010000073.1 GCA_030523555.1 Erysipelotrichaceae bacterium | reverse complement strand
CATAATTACGTTCTCAGTTTATGGATAATCTCATTTATCGTTTTATTATCAGTTCTTATTCTGTATAAAGAACCTTCTTCGTTATTCTCAACAAGTTCATAATCCATAAGACTCGAATATTCATTAAGAACGCCAAGTCTCTTATATGGTATAAGTATCTCTTTCTCTTCATTTTTAGGATAGAGCATAGATACAATCTTTTCTAAGAGTTCTTCTATGCCTTCACCTGTCCAGGCAGAAACATAGATTCCTCCTGTTTCCTCTTTATTTTCCAATAGATCCGCCTTATTATAGACTTCAATCATCGGAATATCATCCGCCCCTATCTCCTTAAGCGTATCCATGGTTACAATCTTATGAAGATCCCTGTTCTTGCTGGAAGAATCTGTGACATGCAGCAGAAGATCGGCGTTTGTCGCGGCTTTTAAAGTAGACTTGAAGGCATCAATGAGACCGTGAGGCAGATCAGAGACAAAACCTACCGTATCAAAGAGAATAAATTCATAATTCTTATACTTTATATTTCTCGCAGATGTATCAAGTGTTGCGAACAGCTGATCCATCTCATATACAGACTTTTCTTCCTTACTGTTACTTCTTAAAAGGTAATTCATTAAAGAAGATTTACCCGCATTGGTATATCCTACAAGGGCTACCTTTTTTATTCCGCCTTTATTTCTTGAAGCGTATTCCTTGTCTTTTCTGGTCTCTATTTCTTTGAGCTCTCTTCTTAAATCACTAAGACGCGATTCAATCTGTCTTTTAAGAGTTTCGCTCTGGCTTTCACCGCTGCCCCTGTTATTGAAGGCACCGCCACGCTGTTTATCAGAGAATGCATTCTCTTTCCTGATTCTTTTCTGTTCATACTTCAAAGACGCCATCTCTGTCTGAATCTGAGCTTCCTTACTTCTGGCTCTTTTTGAAAAGATATTGAGTATAAGACTGGTTCTGTCCATGACATCCACCTCAAGTCTTTCATAAAGATTAGATATCATACTGTTTGTAAGATTGTTGTAGAAGACAACCGTTTCACAGTTATGATATTGAAGCATCGATTTTACTTCTTCAATCTTGCCCTTACGGATACCGGTATTGGGATCAAGTTTTTTGGAAGCCTGGCTGAGAACGCCGACCACCCGAAAATCCGCCGCATCACAAAGCGCCTTACATTCTTCTATCATCTCTTCAAAATAAGGCTGATTATTGACGTTAATCGCCACCAGTATGACTTTTTCCATTTATTTCTTTCTTAGTTTATCGTTTTTCTCGTAAGCTTTAATAATCGCTTCCATCAGGGCATTACCTACACCCTTTTCTTCAAGCACCTTTACGCCTTCAATAGTTGTACCGCCAGGCGAACATACTTCATCTTTTAATTCAATCGGATTTTTTCCTGATTCCATTACCAGTTTCGCTGATCCCATCATCATCTGAGAAGCGAGTTCAACAGCCTGTTTACGGCTTAAACCACACATTACTCCCCCATCAGATAGAGCTTCAATCATCATATCGACATAAGCAGGACCGCATCCCGATACTGTACCAGCCGCATCAAAATGATCTTCATCGACATAGAATAGTTTTCCAGCCTTTTCAAGTGTACCGATAAAAATATCCACCTTTCCCTCATCGGTATTTTCATAACAGTAAAGGATGATACCCTCATTCACCTTTACCGGCGTATTAGGCATAATCCTTATCATTGAACACTCAAAGCCCAGCATCTCATAATAATCCTTTATCTGATAGCCAGCCGCCATACTTACAAGGACATAATCATTTCTCGATTCAAGGATATCCTTAATCTCATCAATCACACCTTTTAACATCTGTGGTTTTACACCCAGAATAATATAATCACACATCTCCGCAATCTTCCTGTTATCAGAAAGTTCACATGAATACTCATCTGAAAGTTTCTTTGCCTTTGATAATGTACGGTTACTTAAAAAGATATCTTCGCCGTTTACTTTATCAGCCATAACTTTTATCAGGGCTGATGCCATATTACCTGTTCCTATAAATCCGTATTTCATAAGTATCACCTTTTATTATCTATATCTTACAACAAAGGTCTCATCAATGAGACCTTTAATATCTTTTATATATTGTGTACATCGAAATAGAACTCAGAGTATTCTCCAGGGCTTGAATCAACACCATAATTGAATTCATGTACCTCAAGAATCTGTCTGCACAGTGATAAACCTATACCCGATCCGATATGCGGACGTTTATGTTCCTTATCGACCTTGTAGTATCTTTCCCAGATCTTATCCTTATCATCTTCCGCTATGCCATCACCATTGTCATGGACATATATTCTATAGGAATCACCATTTTTCTTTGTGCCTATGATAATCTTCTGATCTTCTTTACTGTTGTAGTTAAGGGCATTATTGATGAAGTTGTAGAGTACCTGTTCAATACGGTTTTCATCAGCCATGAAATCAAAATCTTCTTCCATATCTAAAGATATATCAACATTCATGGATTCACAGTATTTTTCATACTGATGGAAGACATTATCCAGTAATGTTCTGGCATTTATTTTCTTCCTGTTGAGTTCAAGATGTCCCAGTTCAAGTTTAGAAACCATCAGCATATCATCGACAAGAGCCGACAGTCTCTTGGCTTCATTGATGATGATATCGATATTTTCTTCATTATTTTCTTCAGGGATATCTTTCATCATTTCGCCATAACCGACAATCATGGTTAACGGTGTTCTTAAATCATGAGAGACATTGCCGATAAGTTCTTTTCTTGCGGTATCAGCTGCCAGGATATCTTCATTCGCCTGAATAAGGGTATCATTAAGTTCATCAAATTCCTGGGAATTTGTCTTTACAAGACTTCCATCATACTGTCCTTTCGCCAGTTTCTTTGATTCGCTGTTCATATCCTTAACCGGTTTAAGAATAATCCTGGATATTAGGAAAGCCAGAATCAGCGTCATGATGATGACGATACCCACTATAACCAGATACTGTGATTTTATCGTACTGATTGTAATATCGAGAGGTGTAATCATCGAAGATACCATAACCAGTACCACATCCTCATTTACCGTCAGATACTTGGCATAAATATAAAGATCATTTCTTACACCATCTCTTCTGCTGATATACACAAACTGATCAAAGAGTTTATCACCACCGGCATCGATTGTCTGGGAAGCTATTTCATTGATGGTATCAACATTCATATCTTTCAATGAACAGTGACAGTCGTTATTGTACTTATCGACATTGGATACGGTTCTGATACATACTTCATTGGACATTCCGTATTCAAAATCAAAATCACTGCTTTCATTCAAAGCAATTGTCTCAGCCACATTATTTGCGATATTCTTTAACAGACTCTTCTTCTCAGATGAATAGAAATCATTCAGATAGACGGTCTGAAAGATATAGATTAAACCCAGCACCGCCGCCACAAAGACAAACAGAATGACGGTAACCTGCATTCTCAGACTAAACTTCTTTTTCAAAACGGTATCCCACTCCTCTGATGGTTGTGATGTATTTGCCGTACTGTTTAAGATCCTTTCTTAAAAGTTTCATATGAGTATCAAGAGTACGATCGTCTGAATCATTTTCATAACCCCAGACTTTCAGAAGAATTGCTTCTCTGGTAAGGGCATTACCGATATTTTTCAATAGACACAATAAGAGTTCATATTCCTTATTGGGAAGGTCGATTCTTTCTCCATCAATAAAGATTGAATGAGCGTCTTCATCAAGTACCAGACCATCCACAACTATCTTTCTTTCATTCTTGTTTTCTCTTTTAAGGATGACTTTTATTCTCATCATCAGTTCTTTAGGAGAGAAAGGTTTGGTCACATAATCTTCGGCGCCAAGGTCAAAACCGTATACTCTGTCATATTCCTGACCTAAGGCTGTAAGGAAGATACAGTGAACATCACCATTTATCTCTTTCATCTTTAAAAGGGTATTGTATCCATCCATTTCCGGCATCATGATATCCATGATAACCACATCAAAACTGTCACGTTTATAAACCTCTATCGCCTCTTTACCGTTTGATGCGTAGGCTATCTCGTAACCTTCATGACTGGCATATTTACCGATCATTTCTCTTATCTTTTCTTCATCATCTACTATTAATATCTTTGCCATAATTTTATCTTAAGCTCCTTATGTGAACTTATGCTGAAACTATTTTACTTTTTAATATTTAAAGTATATAATATTTATGTTGTTGCGGATTAGCCAAGCGGTAAGGCAGTGGACTCTGAATCCATCATTGCGAAGGTTCGAATCCTTCATCCGCAGCCAGATAGTCAATTAAAGCCCATTACAACGGGCTTTTTATTATATTTATATTTTCTTTTTTATCCCTATAAAGCCACAAAAGTTCTTAGACACGTGGATACAATCATCAGAATCATCGCAAGAACGACAGTCCATGAAGTATAGAACAGTGTGTTTGTGATTCGGCTGTTTCTGAGGGTCACAATCTGTACACCCTGGAACTTTCCGCTAACGATAAAATACAGAGACAGTACAAACACCGCTACAAGACCATACGCCATATACTGGGCAATGGAAGAAGGAAGAATGCACAATCCATAGATAAAAAGATTAAACAGAATATGAATAATAATGGTAGGTCTGATACTCTTGTATCTCAGGGTTATGCCGCCCAAAAGATACCCCATCGCAAAAGCCGGCAGCATTTCCGCAAAGTTTACGTGAGCCAGCGCAAAGATAATAGAAGAAGCTATCAGTCCAAAGAGTTTTCCATACTTGGACAGTGTATGCATCAGTACCCCTCTAAAGGCATATTCTTCCAGTATAGGAGAAACCAGTACCAGCATAAACACATAGAGCCAGTTATTGAGGTTATTTCCTTCATAACTGAACCCGATTCCCGCAATCAGCTTATCGCCTAAACCAAAGCGGGTAAAAACGATATTGGAAAGATATGTCAGCACTAGACTCGCGGTAAAAAAGACAATCGTCTGAACCATTATTTCCACAAAACTGATAGAAGATCCGTGATTGAATTTCTTAAACGGCAGTTTGGCATATTTACGCATCATAAAAAACGGTAATAAAGTACCGAAAAGAATAATAATAAAATATATTCCATAATAAAAGAGATTATCACTGACGATTTCCGGACTGGTAAGGGCCAGGAACGAACGAAGAAAATAAGGGATTATAAGTACAATCAGACTGTAAACAATCAGAAATGCACCAACCGTTGTGAAATCTCTTCTGGCTGTCTTCTTCGATACTTTATGTTCTCTTTTAGCTGTCATAAATAAATTATACCTTTATGAGATGAAAATTAAAATGAAAGATTTCAGACATAGTTCACATATCATCATTAACATAATAAGTGAGCTGAAATATACAAATAAGCGGAAAGGAAAATCATTAATTTATTTAATGAAGGAAATATTATGAAAATAAATTTCAAGAGTCTGATGATAATCTTCCTGGTAGCTATACTGGGATCATCTCTTGGCACATTTGGGGTTCTGTCTCTCTACAACAAAAACACTCCAACTCAGGATACCAATCTGGTAATCAATGAAGTTGACTATCTCAACACCGTCACTTCTGATTATTCAAGTGCCATCGATAAGGCATATAATACGGTAGTTGAAATAAATGCGGAAATCATTCAGAGCGGTTACTACTTCTTTGGTGGAACTACCAAGGGAACATCCGCAGGATCAGGTGTTATCATTTCTGAAGACGGCTATATCGTCACCAACAACCACGTCATAGAGGATGCATCAGGTGAAAATGCGATTACCGTTAAACTGAGTGATGGTTCTTCATATACCGCGACAGTAATAGGCGCTGATGACAAGTCTGATCTGGCACTATTAAAGATTGACGCTACAGGCTTACCATATTCATCATTTGCGGATTCTTCAACCCTGGTTATGGGACAGGAAGTCATCGCTATCGGTAATCCACTAGGAGAAGGAATATCATGTTCTAACGGTATAATTTCCGCCTTAGAAAAGGAAATATACATCAACGGCGTCTATCTTTCTGTATTGCAGACCAATGCCGCAGTTAACTCCGGAAACTCCGGTGGTGGATTATTTGATATCAACGGCAATCTTGTCGGCATCTCCAATGCGAAATCATCCAATTCAACATCAGGAACAACTGTAGAAGGTATGGGCTACGCTATCCCATCAAATAAAGTAGTATCGATTGTTACAGATCTCAAGGATAACGGCTACGTTAAAGACCGTCCAGCCTTAGGTATCTACGCTTCAAGATATTCAACGGTTACCAGTGGTGTTCTGGTTACAGATGTACTGTCTGGAGGAAGCGCTGAAAAAGCGGGTATACAGGCAGAAGATATCATCGTATCAATGGATGATACTGAAATCACATCATATGGTGACCTTGTAAAGGAACTTGAAAAATACAATGTCGGTGATACCGTAAAAATTGGTATCATCAGAAACTCTCAGCAGTTATATATCGATGTAACTCTTCAGGAATCATCTAACGGATAAAAAGAAGATAATATACAATTCGGAACTCTTAAATAAAAGGTGGTTTTAGGTGGTCAGCAATCAGAAACTGCCAAATCTCTTAAATAAAAGGTGGTCAAGACCAGGAATACTAATTCTGGTCTTTTCTTTATTTTTGAGATAACGGTATATGCTTTAAGGAAGTTATATAAATGTTACATGCATATATTGTAAATGCTGGTGTTTAAAGTCTTTTATTGAGTAATTCTTTTATTTTCGGAAAGGACTGATAGCTATTCCATTTAATATGAAACAGGTTAAGGTTACAGACAACAGATCACATTGTTTACTTACACAGAACACTAAAATCTCTTAAATATAAAGTGGTCGCCAACCAAGTCAACCACCTTTAATCAAAGAGAACTTACAATTCAAGGGGTAGAACATTCTGCCCTTTTTATTATGTCTATTGATAATAAAAAACCTCCACATATGTGAAGGTTTTAACCGGCAACGTGCTTGATTCACCAAT
>JAUNIH010000072.1 GCA_030523555.1 Erysipelotrichaceae bacterium | reverse complement strand
GATTCACGCGTAAATACTAGGTTTTTCTACCACACGATTGTAGAGTGTTAGAAATAATTTTAAAAAAGTAACATAAAATAAGTTACATTTTTAAAATATGACTCTGAAATAAAAATGCACAATCTCCTGGATTGTGCATTTCTTCTGTATTTCCTTTCATCAGAATATCGCAATAAGCGCTGCTGAAGTTATCATAAAGGTCTGAAACAGCAGTGAACTGAATAAAGCCCCTAATAATCGATTATTACACTTAGAACTTATATAATTACCCAAAGGTACACACACCATATACATGAATATCATATTGGCCATCTGTCCTATCATTCCTGAATAGCTCTTTAAAATAAGATAGAACCCTACCAGCAGGAATAAAGGAATATACTGGATAATGCTGTATATAAATGATATTTTAGATCCTCTCAACATATCCCCTTCACTAGATGATACATAATATCCTACACTCATAAAGAGGGTACAGAACACAAGCCAGAACAGTCTTATATTCAAAGGTATGAGATTATACATGCTGCCCTTAAGAATAATAATCACATACACAAATATTCCTATGGCCAGTAAAATACTTTTTATATCAAAATTAAGATTTATCTTATCTATCTTTCCTTCTACACCCTTAACCCATTTAAATTTATATGCCAGAGCCATCACAATACCATAACCCGCTATAAAGTTCATATAAGGAAGATTCATAACAGGAGATCCAAAAGGCATGATAACGCATAATGAACACACCAGTACCGCTACAATTAAACCTGGTATCCACAGCAGTAATTTACTTATGATAAACTTTCTTTCATCAATAAGTTTTAAAGATGTTTGAGTATTCTCACATTCAAAACTGCTTATCAGAAGATATATTCCTATTAAAGCCATTACCCAGATATAATATACCGTTCCTGTTAAGAATGTATTATAGGTACACCTGATTCCCAGAGATTCTTCCAGGGCATTCTGTATAAGTTTCATAATCTTAGGTGAATACATCATATAGGAATGAAGTACTCCAGACACAATCGTCGCCTGCCCCCCGACTTTTTCCTGTATCGCTACGATATCTTCATCCGATACAATATCATCCTGAAATGAACCAATCAGATATATATCTGTATTTCCCACATCATCTTTACTTAATGATTTCCATGGTTCTTCATTTTCATCACTTGTCCCCGCAAATAAGGATGCCTGAGCGTTATAGTTATAGTTTATTTCCGGAGATAACAATATAACTGTACTGATATCCTTAGGTTCTACAGCAGTTATCGCATTCTTATTATTGTAGTCATATAAAAGTCTGATGATAGATCTTCCACCCATGGAATGACCTAACAGAATTATTTTTGAATAATCAGTATTCATGTTTTCATGAAGCCATACCAGCGCATCATCTATTTCCTTGGGAATATTATCCGTCTTCGCATTATCAAAACCGATAACTCCATCAGACGCTCCCTGGCCTGAATAATCAAACAGCAGCACATTGAATCCCTCACTGCTTAACATATCCGCTACCGGTCTCCACTTCTGCCTGTCACACGAATATCCTGGAGCTACAAGAACCGTATATTCACCTTCGTTATTATAATAAGTACCCCTTAATGTAACTTCTTCATTATTATAGGTAGACTCAAAAGATATCTCTTCTCCATTAAATGTAGGATAAGAAAGATATAAAGAAAGTATTAATGATACAACCATTAATATTATTCCGACTGTTCTTTTTTTATCTGACATAAATCTTTTCTCCATCAAGATAGGCATCTTTCAATTCATCATGTACATAAACCAGTTTTAAAGAAAAGAAATCATCTCTTTTATCCAGCAATTCAAAGAAAATCTTATCCCCTTCCCATATCGGAAGTTCTTTGACCTTATCCTTATCTATAAAGATGAGTTCTCCCTCATCACATTCCTTCAGTTCTCCTGCAAATTCTTCACCTGTATAAAGAAAACTGTATTCATCATAATCATCTATCACAAAAGTAAGAAGGCCTCTTAATTTAAGATTATACGCATCTAATCCCGTCTCTTCTTTAATCTCTCTGTATATACAGTCATCTGGCGATTCTCCATGTTCAAGATGCCCACCGATACCGATATACTTATCCTTGTTGATATCATTATCTTTCTTTACTCTATGCAACATCAGATATTTATGATCTTTAATCAGATAACACAATGTCGTTAATTCATTTCTGTCCATAACTAAATTATAAATTAAAAAGATGACTTCATATGAAATCATCTTTATCCAAATATTTTCTTGAGATTTTCTTCAAACGGCGGATATATAATACCCTTTTCGGTAACGATGGCAGTAAGAAGTTCATGGTCTGTCACATCAAATGAAGGGTTGTAACATTTAACCTCATCTAAAGCCATAGGTTTTTCATACCACATCTTCTTTATCTCATCAGGATCTCTTAGTTCAATCTTAATATGTTCACCATCAGGAGTATTCATATCAATGGTTGAACTAGGACCTAAGGTATATACCGGAATGCCATAGTGTTTAGCCAGTATCGCAACGCCTGATGTACCGATCTTATTGGCGAAATCACCGTTTGCCGCAATACGGTCACACCCTACAAAGACAGCCTGTATCCAGCCGTTTTTCATTACGATAGATGCCATATTATCACAGATAAGCGTGACATCTACTCCAGCCTTCTGAAGTTCATAACTTGTCAGTCTGGCACCCTGTAATAAAGGTCTGGTCTCATCCGCAAAAACCTTTATATTCATACCTCTTGCCTTAGCCAGTAAGAAAGGTCCCTGGGCAGTACCATAGGAAGTCGCCAATGGTCCGGCATTACAGTGGGTCAATACCCCATCACCATCTTTTAATAAAGAAAGACCATACTCGCATATAGCGCAGCACATTTCAATATCTTCATTATGAATAGATACTGCTTCATCTTTAAGTAAAGCGATTATATCTTTTACTTCTTTATCCTTATTATCTTCAACAGTCTTATCCATCCTGTTTAAAGCCCATGAAAGATTGACAGCTGTAGGTCTACTTGAATTGAGATACTCTTTATTTGATACAAATGATTTATAGAAATCATCATAATCCTTATCAGTATCTTTTAAGGACAGTACATACATCATATAGCCCGCAAAAATACCGATAGCCGGTGCCCCTCTTATCTCAAGCTTTTTAATGGCCTGATAGGCATCCTCAAGATTATCGATTTTCTTGTATTCTGTAATATCAGGAAGTTTACTCTGATCAATAATAATCACGCTCTTATTATCATTACTAAGAACGATATTATCCGTAATTGCCACTGAGGCAATTTCTTCTTTGATCTTATTTAAACTGACTTGGATGTTTGACATAGAAATCTTCTTTTTCCTTTAATTCCACAAGCTTATGATTTTCTTTATCATCCACAAGATCATAGATATCATCAAAGATATAATCCCAGCTGAAGAATTTATCCTTATCGACATTAAGATATTCACATGTCTTTTCGCAGCCCTTAGGTACTACCGGATGAGATAAGACAGTTGCGACCTTTATCATATAGAAGGCATCAACCAGTGTCTGCTTAATAGTTTCTTCATTACCAGAATTCTTGGACCAGAACTTGGATGCGTTTCTTATATATGAATCAAGATCGTTATATACCTGATGAAGTTCAAACTTATACATATGTTTTTCATAGTTCAGGATAGCTCTTTCAGCCTGTTCCTTTACATTAGCTGATACTTCTCCATATGGAAGATATCCGTTAAAGTATTTCTGAGCACTATAGAAACAGCCTCTTATCATTCTGTTTAAGACATTGGTATAAAGATTGCCCTGCGCCAGAACAGGATCAGGTTCATTTTCTTTGGCATCAGGATTTAAAGGCTGAGGCATAAAGCTTACAGACTTGTTTCCTAAAGCCAGAGATATAAAGTGCGCTCTTAACTGTTCAGCAGTATAGTAATCCAGTAAGTCAGCTGCCATAGGTGGTTTTACTGCACCAGAACTAGAAGCTTTCTTGTCAAGGAATAAGATATGATGGTTTGCGACTAAAGTTGTAAGCTGAAGCTGTCCATCTTCTGGATGAATAGTCAGATTATCCTTACCCTGCTGAGCCATCCATAAAGGCATCTGCGCTACACCATAGAAGTAAATGTTATCCTGTCCGATAAACTGGAATACTTCTGCATCTTTAGAACACCAGAAATCCTTCCATCTGTCTTCACTTTCACCTTTTCTCTTAAAATAGGCTCTCGTAAAGGAGATTGGTGCCCATAAACTTTCAGGCCATACCCATACTGTAAGATCTTTTTCTCCTTCCAGACTTGGCGCTTTTACACCCCATTCAATATTGCCTGTTAAACGTAATGGTACAAGTGTCTTACCTGTACGGTAACGGATATAGGCTTCACTCAAGATAGGACATGCGAGTTCTCTATCAGATAACTTATCAAAAGAAACGATAAAGCTTCCTTTAATATTCTCTAAATCTGAGTTTGTATGAGGTGGGAGTTTATGTTCAATTTCCTTATAGTCATTAAGGAATTTTTCCTGAATATAGATAACCGGTTCACCCAATGACTCTTCCATTGTTTCCGCTACAACTCTACGAACATTTTCTTTAGTCTTGATGTCGGCGACATATCTTTTTAATAAAGGATTGAACTCAGTCAGTTTGAAATACCAGTTTGTGACATCTCTCATTTCTGGAGTATCTCCGGATAATGTCGATTTAGGATCAATGAGTTCTTCTGGCATATACTGATGTCCAAGATCACATTCATCTGCGTATCCCTTTTCAGACTGACAGCCTACTACCGGACATTTACCGATTACCTGTCTGCCGTTAAGGAAACATTTGCACTTGGTATCATAGAACTGTTTGGTAACGAGCTTTTCCAGCCAGCCGTTTCTGTATAAATTAGTAATGAACTCATTGGTTTCTTCCTGATGTACATCTTTTGTATCTTCAAGTCCTGATGCCCCAAAGATATCCAGGGAAATACCATAGTCATTAAGTGTCTTTAACTGGGCGTTATGGTTTTCCATAACATAGTCTTCAATAGTACCCTTAAAACCTTCGTTTTCAACCTTCTTGCGGTATCCTTCCGCAATAGGTGAACCGTAACAGTCTGTACCTGATACAAAGACAACATTTTCTTTACCGATTCTGTCTCTTAAAAAACGGGCATAGACATCCGCATGTACATACATACCACCCACATGACCAAAATGCAGGGTTTTATTGCCATAAGGCATACCACCGGTAATGATAGCCCTTTTAGGAAATGATGGTCTTTTTATATAAGGATTCATAGCTGTATCTCCTTTATTTCTTAATCATTATAATATATTTAAGTGAACTACTCGGCAACAAGTTACAGAGCTTCTTGTTTCAACCACCACAGCCTGATAATGAATAATCATCATAAGGTCTTACACGATGTCCGCAAGCGTACAGGTTTGGCCAGTTCCTTGCCTACCATTATTTTTATTCAGTCAGTTTCTTTCAGGAGTCTGAGTCCTTCATTCAGAATATTGATGGCGGCATTGTAGTCTCTATCCATTACAGCACCGCATTCACATTTATAGATTCTGTCTGTGAGCTTCAGCTTATGTTTTCTACCGCAGCAGCTGCAGATCTGTGATGAAGGATAATATCTGTCTACCTTAACCAGATATTTACCTCTGTCAGCCATCTTGTATTCCAGAAAGTTTATAAACATCCCATAGCCATTATCCATAGTAGCTTTACCATTTCCAAAATCTTTATTGGATATGTTTTTCATATCTAATGATTCTACACATACAACATCATACGAATTGGCTATCTTCGTACTGAGTTTGTGCAGATTGTCTTTTCTCTGATTTGAAGTATGTGTATGTATTCTGTTTACCTTCTTTGACTGTTTCAGATAATTGTTTGATTTTGTTTCACCTTTCTTAGAACCTTTCATACGGGAAAGTTTACGCTGTTCTTTGGAAAGCTTAGAATGGCTTTCACGATAATACTTGTGATCTGATCCTATATTGCCATTAGAGTCCATATACAGACCATCTGACTTATAGTCAAGGCCTATGGCATTAGTAATATCAGGGATATGATTACTGTTTATATCTTCATATTCAAAAAGGACAGAGGCATAGTATTTTCCATCACTGTCCTGTGATACGGTTACTGATTTAAGTTTCCAGTCAGGATCAGGAAGTCTGTGAATTACCGCGCTTACTTTTTTCACCTTTGGCAGGTTAATATAGTTTTCTCCCAGTCTGATATTGTTATAGACATAGTTCGTTGTATATGACTTCCTGCTGTGCTTGGATGATTTGTATACAGGGAAACCGTTACGGATCTTACGCTTCCTGTCAAAACAGTTTCTTATGGCGCTTTCAAGATTAAGCTGCACATTGGAAAGCGCAAGACTGTCAACTTCCTTAAGATATGGATATTCTTTCTTATACATGGCAGGTGTCTGTCTTTCAAAAGTTCCTGTAAGCTCATAACTGTTTATCTTGTCAGACAGCATAAGATTCCATATCTTCCTGCAGCAGCCAAAGGTCTTCGAAAAGATTACAGCCTGTTCGGTTGTAGGATAGAGTCTGTATTTAATTGCCTTATTCATAGCTGACAGTTCTTCTGCCTTTCTATGTATCTGATTATGTTTTCTTCAGATACAGAACCTATGGTTTCACAGAAATAGGAACCGTTCCACAGTTGCCCTTTCCAGAGACAATTACGCAGTTTAGGATATTCTTTGCATAATGAATTGCCGGAAATACCTTTCAGATACTTTACAATCTGAGTAACTGATATTTTGGGTGGAGCCGATACGAAACAATGTACATGGTCGCTTTCGCCTACTTTACAGTCGACAACAGTAAAGCCTTTTTCTTCACCGATAGATTTTACAAGTTCGTACAGTCTGTCAGCGATTTCGGGTGTCAGAACCTTTCTGCGGTATTTTACACACCAGACGATATGATAATTGATGCTGTATACACAGGTTCTTGCGTGAGTGTATTTATCTTCCATACATATAGTATATCATATAACACATTAATAATCCATAATTAAAGGTGTTACTATAAATACATATAGTATCACCATAGTATCACCGGATGAATGTATTATCTGCTTTCATATCGGCTATAAACAGCCGAGAATTCCCGCCCTAACTCTTAAAAAGGACTGAATTGATTTCAGTCCTTAGTCTTAAGGTTATATGGACTTTCGTGACTTTACCCATACAGGTTGGACTTATGTATGG